>NZ_JBEZIR010000032.1:31681-79193 GCF_040651175.1 Kitasatospora sp. NPDC048540 | reverse complement strand
GGGCAGTCACCTGCTGCGGCCTGGGCGGCGGTGCCGACTGGCGCGGGACAAGGTCGGGCCCGAGCCGCCTGACGCCGTGTCAACCTGTGTTGATGTCGATCAGTTACGGCCGTGCGCGATCTCGACGTTCTCGAGGACGCCGAGCGCGTCCGGCACCAGGACCGCCGCGGAGTAGTAGGCGGTGACCAGGTAGGAGATGATCGCCTTCTCGTCGATGCCCATGAAGCGGACCGACAGGCTGGGCTGGTACTCGTCCGGGATACCGGTCTGGTGCAGGCCGATCACGCCCTGGTTGTCCTCGCCGGTGCGCAGCACCAGGATCGAGCTGGTGTGCTCCTTGGTGATCGGGATCTTGTTGCAGGGCAGGATCGGCACCCCGCGCCAGGCCGGCACCTTCTGTCCGCCCAGGTCGACGTGGTCGGGGTAGAGGCCGCGGGAGTTGAGCTCGCGGCCGATGGCGGCGATGGTGCGGGGGTGGGCCAGGAAGAACTCGGAGTCGCGGCGGCGGCTCAGCAGCTCGTCCAGGTCGTCCGGGGTGGGCGGGCCGGAGTGGGTCTGGATCCGCTGGGTGAAGTCGGCGTTGTTGAGCAGGCCGAACTCGCGGTTGTTGATCAGCTCGTGCTCCTGGCGCTCGCGCAGCGCCTCGATGGTGAGCTTCAACTGCTGCTCGGTCTGGTTCATCGGCTGGTTGTAGAGGTCGGCGACCCGGGTGTGCACCCGCAGCACCGTCTGCGCGATGCTCAGCTCGTACTCGCGCGGCTTGAGCTCGTAGTCCACGAAGGCGCCGGGGAGCTGGAACTCGCCGGTGTGGCCGGCCGACAGGGCGATCTCGGCCTCGCCGCGCTCGTTCTGCCGCTGCATCGGGAGGGAGCGGAACTCCGCCAGGTGGGTCTGCAGCGCCTCGGAGCCGGCCAGGACCGCCTCGAACTCGCGCCGGGAGAGCGAGAGCACGGTGCCGGAGGTCAGCGTGGTGGCGGTGTACTCCCAGGCGGCGTCCGGGTCGAGCAGGCTCTGCTCGCCGAAGCGGTCGCCGTCGCCCAGGGTCTCCAGGACGGTGGTGTCGCCGTACTTGCCGGTGCCGACCTTGTTGATCTTTCCGTGGGCGATCAGGTGGATCTGGTCGGCCGGGGTGCCGCGCTCGGCCAGCACCTCACCGGGGCCGAAGTCCCGCTGGACGCAGCGGTCGGCGAGTGCGATCAGCACGGCGTCGTCGTCGAAGCCGCGCAGCAGCGCCAGCTCGCCGAGCTCGCGCGGGATGACCCGGACCTCCGGCCCGGACTTGACGAACTCGATCCGGCCGTCGCCGACCGTGTAGGTGAGCCGCCGGTTGACCCGGTACGCGCCGCCCGAGGTCTGCACCCAGGGGAGCATCTTCAGCAGCCAGCGGGAGGTGATCTCCTGCATCTGCGGGGCGGACTTGGTCGTGGTGGCGAGATTGCGGGCAGCCGCTGTCGCGAGACTGGACTGCGCCTGCTGTGCCTGCTGTGTCTCCGGGCTTGCGTCCACGGGCATCGGCAGGAGCTCCTTCGTGTGGGTCCGGCGCGCCGCCCGGTTGTCCTGGCGGAGCGTCAAATCAGCTTCGGCAAAGGCAAAATGACGGGTATGGAGAACCGATCCACCCGAGCGGAACACTAGATCTTCACGAGCCGCTGAGCCGTCCGGAGGAGTCACTGCTACCCGAACGAGTGAATGTCGGAGAGGTTGGGCAGGCGTTCGACCACCGGTACCGCTAAGCCGTGAACGAGGAGTCCGAGGATGGACCTGCTGGAAGCCGCCCGCAGTCTGCAGCCCGAGCTGGTCGCGCTGCGCCGGGAGCTGCACGCCGAGCCCGAGATCGGCCTGCGCCTGCCCGCCACCCAACGCCGGGTGCTCGCCGCGCTGGACGGCCTGCCGCTGGAGGTGACCACGGGCGCCGGGCTGGACTCGGTGACGGCGGTGCTGCGCGGCGCGGGCGGCGGCCCGACCGTGCTGCTGCGCGGTGACATGGACGCCCTGCCGGTGCACGAACGGGCCCCGGCCGGGCACCCGGCCTCCGCGCTGCCCGGGCGGATGCACGCCTGCGGGCACGACCTGCACACCGCGATCCTGGTCGGCGCGGCCCGGCTGCTGGCCGAGCGGCGCGAGCAGCTGGCCGGCGACGTGGTGCTGATGTTCCAGCCGGGCGAGGAGGGCGACGGCGGCGCCGAGATCATGGTCGAGGAGGGGGTGCTGACGGCGGCCGGGGCGGACCGCCCGGTCGCCGCCGGGTACGCCCTGCACGTCTCCTCGGCGCTGCTGCCGAGCGGGGTGGTGGCCACCCGGCCCGGCCCGATCATGGCGGCGGCGGACCGGCTGCACGTGGTCGTCCGCGGCCGCGGCGGGCACGGTTCCTCCCCGCACGCGGCGCTCGACCCGATCCCGGCGGCCTGCGAGATGGTGACCGCCCTGCAGACCGCCGTCACCCGGACCTTCTCGGCGTTCGACCCGGTGGTGGTCACGGTCGGCGCCTTCCACGCCGGGGACGCCCACAACGTGATCCCCGACGAGGCGGCCTTCACGGCGACCGCACGGAGCTTCTCCGCGCAGGCCGCCGCCCGGGCCGCCGAGGTGCTGCCCCGGGTGGTCCGGGGGATCGCCGAGGCGCACGGCCTCACGGTGGAGGTGGAGTACCGGCACGACTACCCGGTGACCGCCAACCACGCCGCCGAGGCCGCGTTCGTCGCGGACACCGCCCGTGAGCTGCTCGGCGCCGAGCGCTACACCGACCTGCCGCAGCCGCTGGCCGGCTCCGAGGACTTCTCGTTCGTGCTGAACCGGGTGCCCGGCGCGTACTTCTTCCTCGGGGCCACCCTGCCCGGCCGCACCCCGGACACCGCCCCCTACAACCACTCGCCCGAGGCGGCCTTCGACGAGGAGGTGCTCGCCGACGGCGCTGCCCTGCTGGCGGCGCTGGCGCTGCGCCGCTGACCGCCGGGCACTGCCCGCCGCGGGGCGGCGGCCGGTGCCGGGCGGGCGCAGCATGGAGTGGTCCCGACGACCGACCTCCCCGGAGCGCCGCCATGAGCCGTCACCGCCGGTTCCACCTCGACCACGTCGGCCACTCGGTCACCGTCAACGTCCGCGCCGGCCGGCGGATCGAGTACGAGCTGCTGGTGGACGGCAAGGAGGTCGGCTACCGCCGGGACCGCCGCCACGGCCACGCCGTGCAGCTGCTGGCGGGCGAGCTGCCCGGCTCGCCCGCCCGGCCCTTCGCGCTGCGGATCGAGCACCCCGCCGGGGACCGGGACGCCATCGCCTGCGTGCTGGAGCTGGACGGCGCCGAACTGCCGCTGGCCGAGGCCACGGCAGGCTAGCGCCGCCCGAGCGGCGCACCACCGGGCCCGGCGGGTCACTCCCGGCGGTGCTGTCTCAGCACGTCCAGGCGTCGGCGGTACTCCTCGTCGTCGATCTCGCCGCGCGCGTACCGTTCGGCCAGCAGCTGTTCGGCCGCGGGCGCCGGGACGGCAGCCGGTGGCCCGGGTGGGGCGGGCGGCGGGACGGCCGGTCCGCGGACCGGTGCCGGGCGGCGGGCGGCGAACTGGTGGTACACCAGGACGGCCAGCAGGGCGATCATCACCACGACGCCGAGCAGCAGCAGGGCGGCCAGGCCGTACCCCCACCCGCTCGGATACCCGTGGTGCCACCGGTGGACCATGACGCACCTCCTGGGACGACGGTGCCGGGCCTCCTCTCCATGGTGCGCCCCGCGGCCGGCCGGCGGACCGGGCTGCCGGGTCCGCCCAGGTCGGGCCGGGTCTTCCCGTCCGGCGGTGACCTCGGGCGCCGGGAGAGCGAGACTGGAGGGGGTGCCCGCGCGGGCCGCGGCCCGTGGCGCCGCACCCCGGCAACTCCCCGCCGAGGAGGAGCACCATGGCGCGCAGACCGTCCGGGCCCGGCAGCCCGATCGCCCACACCACCCTGCGGGGCCACCTGTGCCGTGCGGCGGGCCGGGACGCCAACCCGCTGTGCCGTACCGCCGACCGTTCCCGCAGCCGCCTGCTGGCCCTGTTCCTGCTCGGCCTGGTCCTCTCGCTCGCGGCCGGTCTGGCGTTGGCGGCGCTGGCCTGGCGCGGAGGGCTGCACGAGGCGGCGGTGGAGGCCCAGCACCGGCACCGGACCACCGCGACCACCCAGGAGGCGGCCGTGCCGGCCGACAGCGGCGGGTCGCCCGCCGACGCCGCCGCGGGGGTGCCGGTCGAGGCCACCTGGGTGTCCGGTCCGACGGGGCAGGTCACCGGCTGGGTGTCGGTGACGCCGGGGACACCGGCCGGCAGCACGGTGCCGGTCTGGGTCGGCGACGACGGCCGTGCGGTGCCCGCGCCCCGGTCGGGGACCGACATCGTGCTCAGCGCCGCGGTGACCGGGGTGCTCACGACGTCGGCGGTGGCCACCGTGGCCGCGCTGGGCTGCGCGCTGCGGTACCGGGTACTGGACCGGCGGGCCGTGGCCGCCTGGGAGCCGGCCTGGGAGCGGGTCGAGCCGCTCTGGTCGGGCCGGACACCGGGCCGGCCCGGCGGAAGCGAGACGTGACCGCCGCCGGTGCCGGCCGGTGGACCGTGGGAGCGTGGGCGGGGTCAGCCGGTGAACACCACGCCCTGCGAGGCCGGCTGCAGCGACCCGACGCGCACGCCCGCCTTGGAGACGGTCAGTGCGTTGACCGGCTTGCCGTCGGTGCCGAGCACGGCGGCGATGACCTGCGTGGTCTCGTCCGGCGGGGTCAGCTCGAGGCCCGCCAGAACCTTGCAGTCCACGTCGGACTTGCTGCACGGCGCCCAGTCCAGACCGGCGAAGGCGGTGGTGCCGGGCTTCAGGGTGACCGCGACCGGCGCACCGGGGTGTGCCACCCGGTTGGCGGTCAGCGCGACCTTGCTGTTGTCGGCGAGCAGCCCGCCCACGCCCGGGTAGCCGAACACGGTGCAGGTGCGGGTGGACTTGTTGACCAGCATCAGCATCGCCGAGCCGGGACGGTCGCCCTGCAGCTGGATGTCGGCCTTGACCTCGCCGGTGTGGCAGCGGTCGGCGGCGGCCGGGGTGGCGGCGGCCGTCGCCCCCCGGGTGGGGGCGGTGCCGGAGGTGGTGCCGCCGCCGGCCGCCTGGGTGGCGGTGGCGGCGGCGGGCTGCGCCGCGCCGGTCGCCGTGGACGCCGTCGGCTTCGTCGCGCCCGAGCAGCCGGTGGCGGCCAGGCCGAGCACCGTGACCGCGAGCAGTGCGACGGCAGCCTTGGACGTACGGCGGTTCATGGGTCCTCCTGAGGGTGTCCGGGCCGGTGGGGCCCACGTGCAGTCACACGCGAGGGGTGCGGTCCCCGGTTCGGCCCGGGTGTCCCGGTCCGGTAACGGTCGCGGGGCCGCCGCCGGCCGGCGGGCCGGTGCGCAGCGCCCGGTCAACCAGGGCGCCGGCGGCGCCGCAGTAGGCGGCCGGGTCGCACAGGCCGGCCAGTTCGGCGGGGGTGAACCGCTCGGCCAGTTCCGGGAGTTCGGCCAGTACCCCGGGCAGTGGCCGGCCGGTCCGCTCGGCCGTGGCGGAGGCCCGGGTGAGCAGGTCCTTCGCCGGTGCCTTGCCGAGGTGCGGGGCGAGGACCGCGGCGATCCGCTCGGAGACCACCTGGCTGCCGGTCAGCTGCAGGTTCTCGGCCATCCTTTCGGGCCGTACGTCCAGCCCCTCGGCCAGTTCGGCGGCGGTGGCGGCGGCGCCCCCGGCCAGCCGCAGGCACTCGCGCAGCAGTTGCCACTCGGCGTGCCAGACGCCCGCGGAGCGTTCGTCCTCGGCGAGCAGGCACTGGGTCAGGCCGGCCGCCAGCACCGGGACCTGGAGCGCGGCGCTGCGGATCAGGGTGGAGAGCACCGGGTTGCGCTTGTGCGGCATCGCCGAGGAGCTGCCCCGGCCGGCCACCGCCGGTTCGGCCACCTCCCGGACCTCGGTGCGGGCCAGCACCTGGACGTCCACCGCGATCTTCCCGAGGGCGCCGGTGGTGAGCGCGAGGGCGGCGGCGAGGTCGGCCATCGGGGTGCGCAGTGCGTGCCATGGCAGTACCGGCCGGGCGAGGCCGGTCTCCTCGGCGTACGCGTCGAGGAGCAGGTCGAGGTACTCGCCGGGGTCCCGGTCGGGCCGGTCGCCGTCGATCCGGGCGTACTCCAGGTATCCGGCGAGGGTGCCGGCGGCGCCGCCGAGGGCGACCGGCAGGCCGTGGTCCAGCAGGTCGGCGAGGCGGCGGTCGGCGTCCAGGACGAGCTGCCGCCAGCCGGCCGCCTTGAGGCCGAAGGTGGTGGGGACGGCGTGCAGGGCGAGGGTGCGGCCGGCCATCGCGGTGTCGCGGTGGCCGGCGGCCAGTGCGGCGAGGGCGCGGGCGGTGCGGTCGAGGTCGGTGCGGATGATCCGCAGGGCCCGGGCGGCGACCAGCATCGCGCCGGTGTCGAAGACGTCCTGGCTGGTGGAGCCGCGGTGGACGTACTCGGCGGCGGCCGGGTCGATCTCCGCGACCGCCCGGGTGAGCGCCTGGACCAGGCCGACCACGGGGTTGGCGGTCTCCCGGGCGGCCAGCGCCAGGGCGCGCAGGTCGAGCCGGTCGGCGCGGGCGGCGGCGGTGACGGCCTCGGCGGCGTCCTCGGGCAGGGTGCCGAGCCGGGCCTGGGCGCGGGCGAGGGCGGCCTCGGCGTCCAGCATGGCCTGCAGCCAGGCCCGGTCGCCGGTGGCCGCCTCGACGGCGGTGCCGGCGCGGACCGGGGAGAGCAGGCCCGCGTCGGTCAGGTCGTCGAGGTTCTCGGTCATGCGATCACTCCGATCCGGTCGGTGCCGACGGGAGCCGCGGTCTCTCCTGTCGGTGCGTCAGCCGTCAACCCTAGGGCGTGGCTCGGGGTCAGCACCGCGCGGGCTATCGCCTCGGAGTCCCCCAGCGTGACGGAGTCGACGCCGGGGCGGATCCCGGCCGCGGTCACCCAGTGGACGCCTTCGGTGGGCACCCCGTAGGCGAACCGGCGCGGGTGGGCCCGGCCGTGGGCGTCCAGCAGCCGGTTCGGGCGCGGGGTGACGGCCAGCCCGCCGCTGAGGTGGCGGCCGATCCGGTACGGGGCGCACTGCCCGGTGTCGAGCAGGTGGCGCAGCAGGGGATCGGCGGTGCGCCGCAGGTCGGGTTCGGGCAGCCGGGCCTCGATCAGGACGGTGGCGTGGACCGGGGGGCCGGGTACCCGGTGGGAGCGGGCGGAGAAGGCGGGCCGGTCCGGGTCGAGGGTGATCTCGGTGCCGGGTCCGGTGAGTTCGAGTAGACCGCACCGGATCAGGGCGCCCATCTGCTCGATCCGCCCGAGCGGCGGTCCGATCGACAGGAAGGCGTTCAACGGGGTGTACCAGCGGTCCAGTTCGTCGCGGTGGGAGTCGCCGGTCAGTCCGCCGTGGTCGACCGCGAGCCGCAGTTCGTTGCGCAGGTCGCGCAGGACGTCCAGGGCGGCCTTGAGCGGGCCGGTGACGTTCCCGGCCCGGGCCGCGCGGACGTCCCGGTCCAGGTGGTCGAGCAGCCAGCGGCGGAACTCCGCCCGGTCGGCGAAGCCCCGCGCGGGGTACGGGTCGGCGAGCCGCTCCCAGCTCCACCGGTCGGCGGCGGCGATGCCGTGGGCGTCCAGCAGCCGGGCCAGCAGCTGTTCCCGTTCGCCGGCGTCGGCGGCGAGGTAGCGTTCGGCGAGGTCGGCGCCGGCGGCGGGGCGGCCGTGCGACTCCAGCAGGGTGCGGTAGTAGACGCTCTGCACCTCGGCGGAGACCAGCGGCCACAGCTCGGCTCTGAACCCGGCCGGGTCGCCGTCCTCGGCGCGCCGGCGCAGGGCGGCGAGGTACCGGGGGGTGAGCAGGCGGGGCAGGTGGCGGCCGTGGGCGCCCTTCTGGTTCTCGCCGCGCGCGTGGTACGGCACGCCCCGCCGGGAGCTGGCGTACAGGCGCGGCTCGCGGCCGGAGGGGCGGTAGGCCAGGTGGTCGCCGGACCGTTCGAAGGTGCCGCCGCGGCCGAGGGTGAACAGCGCCAGGTAGTCGAAGAAGTTCAGGCCGAGTCCGCGCAGCAGGACGGGCTCGCCGGGCGCGATGTGGTCGAGGTCGACGTCGGCGGGGTTGGCGGGGAGCAGGTGGCGCAGGCCGTGCGCCCGGGCGAGGGCGGTGGTCCGCTGCTCGGCGGGGGTCGGCCGGGCGGGCAGGTGGCCCTGGGAGAGCACCACGGCGTCCAGTCCGTCCAGCTGCCGGCCGTCGGCCAGGGTGAGGCGCTGCGGGCCGCCGGGCCGGCCGGTGGTGTCGGTGAGGGCGACGGCCCGGGTGCGGTGGACCCGGACGTCCAGGTGGGCCGGTGCCTGTGCGGTGATCCGGCGGAAGGCGTCGGCCAGGTAGCGGCCGTAGAAGGCGCGGGTCGGGTAGCAGTCGGGTCCGAGGGTGCGGGCCTCGGCGAGGGCGGCCTCGTCCTGGCCGGTGGGGCGGCCGGGGTGCGCCAGCTCCCGGGCCCACTCGTACAGGCTGGGTCCGGGTTCGACCGGGCCGTCGATGCGGACGCTGTCGTCGGTGTAGACGGTGATCTGCGAGGCCACGGTGTTCATCAGCAGGTGCGGGGACTGGTCGGTGCGCCAGACCCGGCCGGCGCCGGGGGCGGCCGGGTCGACCAGGTGCACGGTGACCGCGGCGAAGGCGGGGGACTCGCGCTCGTGGGCGCAGAGCCGTTCCAGCACGGACAGGCCGCGCGGTCCGGCGCCGACGATGCAGACGGTGAGGTCCGCCGGAGTGGTCATGGGGTGGTCTCCATCCTTCGGGCCGTGCCTGGTGGTCCGCCGCGGTCTCCCGGTCAGGAGCGGGGCGGTCCGGTTGCGAGCACCACGGTGGATCAACTGAGCCGGTCCCGTCGAGACTTGAGGCAAACTCAGATGGAGGTGACCCGGTGGATTCGCCGTACCGTCGCCGCTCCCTGACGGAGCGTCACCGGGATGTCCCGGTGCGGACCGGGCGGGTTCGGGTGAAACCCGGCCGGACCCCTTCACCGTTCGGCACAATTCACTCGGGCCCGGACCCGCCGGCCGGCGGCCGGGCCGGGGTCAGGGGTGGGGGTCGCGGACGATGGTGGCGGTGCAGGGGCAGGCGGCGGGGGTGCGCGGTCCGGAGATCCACCGCACGGTGGCGGGGCTGCCGGCGGAGGCGGTGGACGGCTGGCGGGAGCTGGTGGCGGCCGATCCGGCCGGGTCCTGGTTCATGACGCCCGAGTGGGTGCTGTCCTGGTGGGAGACGCTGGGGGCGGGGCTGCCCGCGGGCGCGGCGGAGCTGGCGCTCTGGCGGGGGGACGGCGGGCGGGTCGAGGCGGTGGTGCCGCTGCTGCGCACCCGGGAGCGGCTGCATCCGCGGCTGCCGCTGTCGGCGCCGGTGTTCACGGTGCTCGGCTCGGGTCCGGGCGCGGCCGACCACTGCGGATTCCCCGCCCGCCCCGAACGGCGTTCCGAGGTGCGGGAGTTCCTGTCCGCCCGGGCCGGCCGCGGCTCGCTCTGGCTGCCCGACCTGGACCCGGACCAGGGCGTTCTGCTGCCGCCCGGCGCCCGGCGGGTGGCCCGCGCCGCGTGTCCGCGCACGGACCTGAGCGGCGGCTTCGACGCGATCGGCTCCCGGCAGTTCCGGGCCGACCTGCGCCGGTACGGGCGCAAGCTGGCCGCGGCCGGGGTGGCGTTCCGCTGGGTGCCGCCCGGGCAGGCCGGGCCCGAGCTGCTGGACACCGTGCTGCGGCTGCACGGGCAGCGCCGCGAGGCGATGGGCAAGGCCACCACCTTCGACGGGCGGCGCCGCGAGCTGCACGCCCGGGTGCTGGAGCGGTCGGCCGCGGCGGGTTCGCCGCAGGACGGGCCGGCCTTCCTGCTGGCCGAGCGGGGCGAGCGGGTGGTGGGGGCGCTGTACGGCTTCCGGTGGGGCACCGGTTTCGCGTACTACCAGATCGGCTGGGAGCCGGAGCTGGCCCCGCTGCGGCTGGGGACGGCGGTGATCGCGGCGGCGGTGCGCAGCTGTGCGGAGCAGGGGCTGGCCACCTTCGACTTCCTGCGCGGGACCGAGCGGTACAAATACCGGTTCGGCGCGGTGGACCGCTTCGACGAGTCCTGGCTGGTGCCGCGCGGCGGTGCGGGTGCGCTGCTGGGGCTGAAGCACCGGCTGAAGGAGCGGCGGGCGGCCGCGGTGTGACGCAGACCGGTTGTGCAACTAGTTGCATATAGCTTCGGCGCGTCCTACCGTGAGGCGGCGACCACGGACCAGGAGGCGTCGGATGACCGCGTACCCCCAGCTGCTCAGCCCGCTCGACCTGGGCTTCACCACCCTGCCCAACCGGGTGGTGATGGGCTCGATGCACGTCGGCCTGGAGGAGGCGGAGGGCGGCTTCGAGCGGATGGCCGCCTTCTACGCCGAGCGCGCCCGCGGCGGCGTCGGCCTGATCGTCACCGGCGGCATCGCCCCCAACGAGGCGGGCCGCCCGTGGTCCGGCGGCGCCAAGCTGACCACCGCGGCCGAGGCCGACGAGCACCGGGTGATCACCGCGGCGGTGCACCGCGAGGGCGGGAGGATCGCCCTGCAGCTGCTGCACTTCGGCCGCTACGCCTACCACCCCGACCTGGTCGCGCCGAGCGCGCTGCAGGCGCCGATCAGCCCGTTCCCGCCGCGCGCGCTGACCGGCGAGGAGGTCGAGCGGACCATCGAGGACTTCGCCGACGCGGCTGCGCTCGCCCAGCGGGCCGGCTACGACGGCGTCGAGATCATGGGCTCCGAGGGCTACCTGATCAACGAGTTCACGGCCGCCTGCACCAACCTGCGCGAGGACCGCTGGGGCGGCCCGTTCGAGCACCGGATGCGCTTCCCGGTGGAGATCGTCCGGCGGGTGCGCGAGCGGGTCGGACCCGAGTTCATCCTGATCTACCGGCTCTCCATGCTCGACCTGGTCCCCGGCGGCTCCACCCTGGCCGAGGTCGTCGAGCTGGCCCGGGCCGTCGAGGCGGCCGGCGCCACCATCATCAACACCGGCATCGGCTGGCACGAGGCCAGGATCCCCACCATCGCCACCTCGGTGCCGCGCGGCGCCTGGAGCTGGGTGACCCGGAAGCTGATGGGCGCGGTCTCCGTGCCGCTGGTCACCAGCAACCGCATCAACACCCCCGAGCTGGCCGAGCAACTGCTCGCCGACGGCCACGCCGACCTGGTCTCGCTGGCCCGCCCGCTGCTGGCCGACCCGGAGTTCGTCGCCAAGGCGGGCGCCGCGCAGGCCGACACCATCAACACCTGCATCGGCTGCAACCAGGCCTGCCTGGACCACACCTTCAGCGGCCGGATCACCTCCTGCCTGGTCAACCCCCGGGCCTGCCACGAGACCGAGCTGGTGCTCTCGCCGACCCGCCGCCGCAAGCGGATCGGCGTGGTCGGTGCCGGACCCGCCGGCCTCGCCCTCGCCGTCTCGGCCGCCGGGCGCGGCCACGCCGTCACCCTGTACGACAGCGCCGACCGGATCGGCGGCCAGCTCAACCTCGCCCGGCAGGTGCCCGGCAAGGAGGAGTTCGACGAGACGCTGCGCTACTACCGGCGGCAGCTGGAGCTGCACGGCGTCGACCTGCGACTGTCCACCACCGCCACCGCCGAGGAGCTCGCCGCCGAGGGGTACGACGAGCTGGTGCTGGCCACCGGCGTCACCCCGCGCACCCCGGACATCCCCGGCGTCGGCCACCCCAGCGTGGTCAGCTACCTGGACGTGCTGGGCGGGCGCGCCGAGGTCGGGGCGCGGGTCGCCGTGGTCGGGGCCGGCGGCATCGGTTTCGACGTCGCCGAGTACCTCACCGACCCGGGCAAGGGCGCCGCGCAGGACCCGGCGGTCTTCTTCGAACAGTGGGGCGTCGACACCGAGTACCGCACCGGCGGCGCGCTGCGCACCCCGGTCCGCCACCCGGCCGCCCGCACCGTCCACCTGCTGCAGCGCTCCACCACCAAGGTCGGCGCGGGCCTCGGCAAGACCACCGGCTGGATCCACCGCACCGAACTGCGGCACCGCGGCGTGGAGATGGTGGCGGGCGTGACCTACGAGCGGATCGACGACCAGGGCCTGCACCTGACCGTCGACGGCGCCCCGCGCCTGCTCGCCGTCGACACCGTGGTGTTCTGCACCGGCCAGGAGCCGCGCCGCGACCTGTACGAGCAGCTGTGCGCGCTCGGCCACGCGCCGCACCTGATCGGCGGCGCGGACCTCGCCGCCGAACTGGACGCCAAGCGGGCCATCGACCAGGGCACCCGGCTCGCGGCGATCCTCTGACCGGCGGCCGGGCTCGTAGGATTCAGCTGCCACGCAGCGGCCGCCCGCCGGGCAGCCGCTGCGCCGTCAGCCCGGAGAGGTCCCGCCCGTCCCATGTCGCTGCCGCACGCCATCCTCACCGCTCTGCTGGAGAAGCCGTCCTCGGGGCTGGAGCTGACGCGCCGCTTCGACCGGTCGATCGGCTACTTCTGGTCCGCCACCCACCAGCAGATCTACCGGGAGCTCGGCCGGCTCGAGGAGACCGGGCAGATCAGGGAGCTGCCGCACGAGGCCCCGGCCCGCGGCCGCCGCAAGGAGTACGAGGTGCTGCCGGCGGGCCGGGCCGAACTGGCCGCCTGGGTGGCCGAGGAGCACGACCCCAAGCCGGTCCGGGACGCCCTGCTGCTGCGGCTGCGGGCCGCCGCGGTGGTCGGCGCGGCCGGTCTCGACGTCGAGCTGCGCCGCCATCTAGGCCTGCACCGGGCGCAGTTGGAGGAGTACCGGCAGATCGAGCAGCGGGACTTCCCGGCCGATCGGGCCGACCGGGAGAACCGCCTGCAGCACCTGGTGCTGCAGGCGGGGATCAGCCTGGAGTCGTTCTGGGTGCAGTGGCTGACCGAGGCCGCGGCCGTGGTCGCGGCCGACGGGGGCCCGGAGCCGGACCCTAGGCCAGGCGCTTGACCAGCTCCTCGGCCACCGGCCCGGAGGAGGCCGGGTTCTGGCCGGTGACCAGGTTGCGGTCGGTGACCAGGTGCGGCGCCCACGGCTCACCCGCCCGGTAGTCGGCGCCGAGCGCGGTCAGCCGGTCCTCCAACAGCCACACCGCCCGGTCGGCGAACCCGGCCGCGGTCTCCTCCGCGTTGCTGAAGCCGGTCAGCCGGTAGCCGGCGAACGGTGAGGTGCCGTCGGGGAGTTCGGCGGCGAGCAGGGCGGCCGGTCCGTGGCAGACCACGCCGAGCGGCTTGCCGGAGGCGAGCGCGGCGGTGAGCAGCCGGCCGGAGTCGGCGTCGACGGCGAGGTCCTCCATCGGGCCGTGCCCGCCCGGGTAGTACACCGCGTCGTAGTCGGCGAGGTCGACCTCGGAGATCTTCACCGGGTTCAGCAGCTCGGGCAGCTCGGCGAGCTCCGCCGCCAGTGCCTCGGCCGCGGCCCGGTTGCCGGCCACGCCCTCGGCGAGGCTGGCCCGGTCCACCGGCGGCACCACCCCGCCCGGGGTGGCCACGGTGACCCGGTGCCCGGCCGCGGTGAGGGCGTGGAACGGCGTGGCGAACTCCTCCGCCCAGTAGCCGGTCGGGTGCCCGGTGCCGTCGGCGAGGGTCCACTGCGAGGCGCCGGTCAGCACGAAGAGGATCTTGGACATGGTGGTCTCCCTGGACGTCCTGGTTGCGGCCGGGGCCGTGCCCTCGGCCGGTGACGGGTTCGACGGTAGGCCGCCGGAGCCATCGGGGACCAATAGGCTCGGCCATGTGACCCATTCGCTTTCACATACCGGGCTCGACCTGGACCTGCTGCGGACCTTCCTCGCGGTGCACCGCGCGGGCTCGTTCACGGCGGCGGCCCGGGTGCTCGGGCTGTCCCAGCCGACCGTCACCACGCAGGTCCGGGCGCTGGAGCAGCGGCTCGGCCGGCAGCTGTTCGAGCGGCTGCCGCGCGGGGTGGCCGCGACCGCCGTCGCGGCGGAGCTGGCCGCCGCCGTGGCGGGGCCGCTGGACGCGCTGGCCGAGGTGGCCGAGCGGGTCGCCCCGGGCCCGGGTGGCGCGGGGGAGCCGGTCCACCTGGCGGGCCCGGCCGAGTTCCTGTCGGTGCGGGCGCTGCCCGCGCTGGCGCCGCTGGTGGCCGGCGGGCTGCGGCTGCGGGCCACCACCGGCCTCGCCGACGACCTGCTCGAGGGGCTGCGCGGCGGCCGGTACGACCTGGTGCTCTCGGCCGTCCGCCCGCGCGGCCGGGAGGTGGCCGCGGTGCCGCTGGGCGACGAGGAGTTCGTGCTGGTCGCGGGCGTCGAGTGGGCCCGGCGGATCGGCCCCGGCGCGGTGGCCGCCGAGGGCCCGGCCGCGCTGGCCGGCGTGCCGCTGCTCAGCTACGCCGAGGACCACCCGATAGCCCGCCGCTACTGGCGGCACGTGTTCGGCGTACGGCTGGCCGGGCGGGCCGGCGTGGTGCTGCCGGACCTGCGCGGGCTGCTGGCCGCCGCGGTGGCGGGGGCCGGGATCGCGGTGCTGCCGCGGTACCTGTGCCGGGGCGAGCTGGCGTCGGGTGACCTGCTCGCGCTGCTGGAGCCGGCCGACCCGCCCATCAACACCCTGTACCTCGCGCAGCGGGCCGGCGGTGGCGGCTCCCCGCAGGTCGCCCGGGTCCGGGAACACCTGCTGGCCGCGGCCGCCGGCTGGTGAGCGGCGCCGGTCACGGTCGCGGAGGGCCTGCTCGCCGCCACCGGCGGCACCGCCCGCCACTCGCTGGTCCTCGGCCCGCCCCGGCGTGGGCGGCCGACCGGGTGGTCCCGTTCGCGCAGCAACCCGCCGCCCTGCGGGTCGCCTGAACCCGCCCCCGCGCGCGGCCTATCCTGCCCGGACCTCGACGACGGCGCCCGGCTCCGCACCCCGGAGCCGGGACAGCCCCAGCGGCAGGACGGGAGCCGGTATGGACGACACCCCGCAGGAGCAGGAGCAGGAGCAGGAGCGGGTCACGGACGATCCGCGGGCGTCCCGCTACGAGATCCGGATCGGTCCCGGAGCCGCGGCGGGTACGGGGGAGCCGGTCGGCTTCGCCGAGTACCACCTGTCCGAGGGGGAGCTGGCCCTCATCCACACCGAGGTCGACCCCGTCTTCGAGGGCCGGGGCCTGGCCGGCCGGCTGGTCCGGGCCGCCCTCGACGACGCCCGCCGGCGGGGGCTGGCGGTGCTGCCCTACTGCCCCTACGTACGGAAGTGGATCGGCCGCCACCCGGACTTCACCGACCTGGTCCCGGCCGACCGGCGGGCCCGCTTCGGCCTGTGACCGCCGTCCGGCCGCTACGGGCGGTCGGCGGGGACGGCCAGGTAGGCCGCGCGCAGCCGGTCGAGCACCGGGTGGGCCGGGTCGAACCGGTGGCCGTCGACGGCGGCGATCGGGCGGACCCCGAAGCCCGCGTTGACGGCGAACGCCGCGGTGAACCGGCCCAGTCCGGCCGCGGACACCCGCTCCCGCCGCTGCGGACCGTCGTACGCCCCGGCGAGCAGCGCCGCGGTGACACCGGGCAGGCAGTCGGCGTCCGGCCAGACCAGGTCCCGGCCGTCGTGGAAGCCGACGTTCCAGGTGGTGCCCTCGGAGACGGCCGCGTCCGGCCCGGTCAGCAGGGCGTCGTCGAAACCGGCGAGCTGGGCCAGCCGCCGCTGGTGCAGCAGGCCGAACAGTCCGGTGTGCTTGACCTCGGGCAGCTCCCGTCGGTGTTCGACGGTGCGGACCCGCAGCGGCGCCGCTGCGGCCGCCGCCGCGGGCCGGGTGGTGACCAGCAGGTGGGGAGTGGCGTCGGCGCCCGGCCGCTCCAGGGCGAGCCCGGGGTCGAACACGGTGACCCGGACGGTGACGGGCTCCTCGGTGCGGGCCGCCACGGCGCGCAGCCGGTCCCGGACCCGAGCGGGGTCGAGCTCCGCGCCGAACACCACCCGGCAGTCCCGGACCAGCCGGGCGAGGTGCAGGTCCAGGCCGCGGATCCGTCCGTCCGCCAGCCGTAGCGTGGTGAAGTGGCCGTAGCCGGTCAGTGCCAGCGCCGCGAGGTCCGCCGCCCGGGCGGGCCCGCCGTTCAGCTCGATCATGCGGGCCAGTGTGCCAGCCGCGGCCCGGCCCGGGGCGCCGGCCACGGTCGTCGGCCCTGCTCCGGCGGTCGCGGTGGCCGCCGGGCCGGTCAGTTGACGACCGAGAAGCTGAGCCAGCGGTCCGAGCTGTCCTCGATCGAGGTGTCGGTGGCCAGGTAGAAGGTGGCGGCGTCCTTGGGGTCGGTGCAGTCCGGGCCGTGGTGCAGCACGATGTCGACCAGGGTCCGGTTGATCACCGAGGTGACGCCCTGCCCGGCGAAGCCCTGGCAGTTGCTGTTGAACGGACCGCTGAGCTTCACGACCGTCGTGCCGTCGCTCGCCGTGATGGTGCCGACCGGGGGGTCCGCGCAGCCGGCCAGGGCGATCGAGAGCGTGGCTGCGCCGACGAGGGCGGTGAGCGACCTGGGAACGGCCATGGCGAAGACTCCAATGCCGGTGTGAGGATTCGGTGGGCAACGGCTCGAAACATATCGTGCCGACCGGTAGATCCACAGCCGGAACGGGAGTTATGGGGCGCGCGTCGGGAATTGACCTGATGATCCGTCAAATCATCCCGGCGGCAACGGGTCCGACGGCATCGCCGCCCTCACCCGGGCGGCCGTTCCGGCCGCGTGCGCCTCGTCCCGGTAGCGGGTGCGGGGCCAGAAGAAGCCCCGCAGCCCGTCCTTGGGGTTGCGGGGCACCACGTGGAAGTGGAGGTGCGGCACGGACTGGCTGATCCGGTTGTTGGCGGCGACGAAGCTGCCCGCCGCCGCCATCCCCGCCTCCACGGCCCCGGCGACCCGCTGGACCCGGGCGAAGAACGGGCCGACCAGCGCCGGGGGCAGGTCGGACAGCGTCTCGACGTGGTCCCGGGGCACCACCAGCACATGACCGGGGAAGAGCGGGCGGTGGTCCAGGAAGGCCACCGCCACCTCGTCCGCCAGCACCCGGTGGACCGGCGCCGTGCCGGCCACGGCCGCGCAGAAGATGCACTCCACCCCGCGATTGTCCCCCGGCCGGCCGGTCAGCCCCGCCAGGCGGGGCCGGTGACCAGCGCGGTCAGCTGATCGGTGGTCAGCGCCGGGGTGCCGGGGACGGCGTCCCAGACCTTCGCACCGATCCACTCGTTGACCTGGACCATGGTGCCGTCCGGGTGCAGCGCCTCCACGCTCCAGTGCAGGGCCGGCTCCGGGCTGCCCTTGCTCGCCCCGGTCACCCGGACGATCACCAGGGTGCCGTCCGCGGCGGTGCTGAGGGTGCCGCTGTCGGCGAACCCCCGGAAGAACGTCTTCGGGTCGTCCTGGTCCTCCTCGCGCCAGTGCGGGGTGACGGTGACCGCCAGCGTGCTTTCGCGGCCCTGCGAGGTGACCGGGAAGTGGGCCGTGCCCTCGCTCTCCTGGGTACCGCCGTCCCCGGCCGTCACCCCCGCGGGCAGCAGCGCCGTCGCCTTGGCCAGTACCTCGGCCGAGGCCGGCGGCCGGGCCGGTGCCCGGGTGACCGGCGCCGTCGGCCGGGGTGTCGCCGGGCCGGTGAACTCCTCGAACACCGGGTCCCAGAGCCTGCTGGTCACCAGTGCGGCGAGCTGCTCGTCGTTGAGCGGCGGGGCGTCCCGGGTGAGCGGCAGGCCCGCGTTGCGGGAGTTGGTCTCGTCCACCCGGATCTGGTGGCCGTCGGCGCCGGTGTAGACCGCCATCCAGGTCCGTACGTCGTACTGGTCCCGCGGGTGGAGCTTCTGGATCAGCAGCACCGAGCCGTCCGGCCGCGGGGTGCGGGTGCAGGCCTCGACCGGCGAGGAGAAACTGTCCCAGCACTCGGTGCCGTTGGTCTTCGTGGTGATCGGCAGCGCCACCCGGTCGGTGGTCAGGGTGACCATGGCTGAGCCCCGGCCGTCGTCGAAAACGACCGACACCAGCGGGCCGGCGCCGGGCGCCTGCACCTCGCCGAGGCCGAAGGCCCGGCTCTCCTGCACCTCCCCGGTGGGCAGCAGCGCCCGGATGGTCCGGTCCATGAAGGGCCCGGTGATCCGGTCGGACCGGTGGCCGCCGGAGGGCGTGGTCTTCAGGCCCGGGAGGTGGGCCCCGGCCACGGTCAGTCCGGCCAGGACCACCGCGGCCAGCGAGGACGTCACCAGGACGGCGCGCCGGCGCTGCCTGCGCAGGTGGCCGATCCGGGCCGCGGAACGGGCCAGCGCGACGGCCGGCGGGTCGGGTGAGAGCTCCGCGGCGTCCCGCAGGGCATGGCTGAAGTCTTCCTCGAAGGTCATGGCTGATCCCCTGTCACGGGTCGGGCTGGTCAGTGGTCCGGGCCGGGGGCGCCGGGGTGCGGTCAGGAGCCGGCGAGCTCACCGAGCTCGTCCCCGAGCGCGGCTCGCATCCGGGCCAGCGCCCGGCTGCTGCGCGAGCGCACCGCGGTCGGGCCGAGCCGCAGGGCCGCCGCGGTCTCCTCCACGCTGCGGTCCTCCCAGTAGCGCAGCACCAGCACCGCGCGGTCCGGCGCCGACAGTTCGGCCAGCGCCCGCAGCAGTGTCAGCCGCAGCGCCGGATCCTCGGGGGCAGTCGCCACCTCGGCGAACCGGTCGGTGACGTGCTCGGTGCTGCTGCGCCGCCGCCGGTGCGACAGGAAGGTGTTCACCAGCGCGGTCTGGGCGTAGGCGGCCGGGTTGTCGAGCGCGGCTATCCGCCGCCACCTGAGGTAGATCCGCGCCAGCGTCTCCTGGACCAGGTCCTCGGCCAGGTAGCCGTCCCCGCCGGTGAGCAGGAAGGCGGTTCGGATCAGATGTCGTCCCCGTGCCGCAGCGAACTCAAGGAAGTCCGGCTGCTGCTCCGGCGGCGCCGAACTCGTCGTCGTTGTGCGGTCCATGTCCCTTCAACGCTCCGGGGGCCCGGTTCTGTGGCAGCCGGGGCCGGATCCGGTCCCGGCCCCGGCCGACGGACCCTCACCTTGCCGGACGTCAGCGCGGGCGTCGGGCCCGGGCCGGTGTGAGGATGCGAGCGTGACCACCACCAGCGAGAGCGCCCCGGCCGCGCCGGAGGCGGCGCCGCCCGTGCTCGACAAGCGGCAGCGCAACATCGTCTTCGGCACCATCGTGCTCGGCATGCTGCTGGCGGCCCTGGACCAGACCATCGTCGGCACCGCGCTGCCCACCATCGTGGCCGACCTCGGCGGCGCGGCGCACATGTCCTGGGTGGTCACCGCCTACCTGCTGGCGGAGACCGTCACCACCGCGCTGGTCGGCAAGTTCGGGGACCTGTTCGGCCGCAAGGTGGTCTTCCAGGTCTCCGCGATCGTCTTCATCACCGGCTCGTTCTTCTGCGGCCTCGCGACCAACATGTCGCTGCTGATCGGCTGGCGGGCGCTGCAGGGCGTCGGTGCGGGCGGTCTGATGGTCACCGCGATGGCCCTGATCGCGGACGTCATCCCGCTGCGCGAGCGGGGCAAGTACCAGGGCGCGATCGGCGCGGTCTTCGGCGTCGCCACGGTGATCGGCCCGCTCCTCGGCGGCCTGTTCACGGACCACCTGACCTGGCGCTGGGCGTTCTACGTCAATGTGCCGATCGCGATCGTGGTGGTGATCGCCGCCGCGCGGAACATCCCGTCGCTGCGTTCGGTGGCCCGCCCGGTGATCGACTACCTGGGCATCGCGCTGGTGGCGGTCGGCGCCAGCTCCCTGATCCTGGCGACCAGCTGGGGCGGGAACGAGTACGCCTGGGGCTCGGCCGCCATCATCGGACTGTTCGTCCTCGGGGTACTGGCCCTGGCGCTGTTCTGCCTGGTGGAGACCCGGGCCGCCGAGCCGATGCTGCCGATGCGGCTGTTCGGCAACCCGGTCTTCACGGTCTGCTCGGTGCTCAGCTTCATCGTCGGTTTCGCGATGCTCGGCGCGATGACCTTCCTGCCCACCTACCTGCAGTACGTGGACGGCGACTCCGCCACCGTCTCCGGGGTGCGGACCCTGCCGATGGTCTTCGGCCTGCTGATCGCCTCGGTGTTCAGCGGCAACGTGGTGTCCAGGACCGGCCGCTACCGGATCTTCCCGATCGTCGGCTCGCTGGTGATGGCGGCGGGCCTGTACCTGCTGTCGCTGATGGGGCCGGACACCGGCAGCGGGCTGGAGTCGCTGTACATGTTCGTCCTCGGCACCGGCATCGGCCTGTGCATGCAGGTGCTGACCATCGCGGTGCAGAACACCGTCGACTACGCGGACCTCGGCACCGCCACCTCCGGTGTCACCTTCTTCCGGACCCTGGGCAGCTCGTTCGGCACCGCGGTCTTCGGCACCATCTACACCAACAGCCTGCGGACCAACCTCGCGGACGGCGTCACCACCGCGGCCACCCTCGGCGGCGACCCGGCGGAGCTGACCCGGGCCGCGCAGAGCCCCGAGGGTCTGCACGCGCTGCCGCCCGAGCTGGCGGCGCCGATCATCGACGCGTACGCGGACACCCTGCACACCGTCTTCCTGTGGACGGTCCCGGTCGCGCTGCTGGGCTTCGTGGTGGCGCTCTTCCTCAAGCAGGTCAAGCTCCGCGACTCGGCCCGGGCCACCTCCACCGACCTGGGCGAGGGCTTCGGCTCGCCGACCGGCGGCGACTCCGCCCGGCTGCTGGAACTGTCCGTCGGCAACATCCTGCGCCGCACCGACCTGGACACCGCGCGGCGGATCCTGCGCACCTCCGACTCCCACCTGGACATCGCCGGGGCGTGGGCGGTGATGCAGGTCGAGCTGTTCACCCGGACCGTCGGGCACGCCAACCTCAACCTGATCGCGGCCCGTCGCAAGCTCCCGCCGGAGGTGCTGGAGCCGGCCTTCGAACGGATGGTGACGGGCGGCTACCTCAGCCGGGCCGGCACCTTCTACTCCCACACCGGGTCCGGCCGGCAGGAGGCCGACGCCCTCAACCGCGCCTGGGCCGGCTGGCTCAACGAGCAGCTGGAGAAGGACCGGGGCCGGCCGCGCAGCGCCGAACTGCGGGCCGCGGTGGACACCATCTCCAAGCGGCTGATCGTCGAGGAGCTGCTGGAGGGGATCCCGGAGCACCAGCGGCCCGCCGTGGTCGGAGCGGCCGCCGACGGGAAATCCGGCTGAGCTGCCGGTCCACCCTCAGGTAAGGTTCTCTCAGTCGATTGGGCTATTACCTGGGGGTGTCGTGGTGGAGCTGGAGCACGCCGGTGTACCGGAGCTGGTCCGTGCCTGGGTGGCCGGCTGGACGGTGTCGCGGGGCACGCCGTCGGCGGTGGAGGAGCCGTGGGGCCTGCGGGTCGACGTCGGGCTGCCGGACCACGTGGTGCGCCACGTACTGCCGGACGCCGACGAGGTGACCGTCCGCAAGGTCGCCGGCACCGTCACCGCCCCCGGCACCTGGCTCAAGGCGTTCGTCGAGCCGGAGCTGATGGCCGGCTGGCTCGGTGCCGGCTGGACCAACGACGCCCCCGGCTTCCTGATGGCCACCGAGCTGCGCCGGGGCACCCCCCGCACCCCCGACGGGTACACCCTGACCAGCGACACCACGGCCGGGGTCACCCGGATCCGGGTGCTCGCCGCCGACGGCTCGCTCGCCGCCCGGGGACAGTGCGCGCCGGTCGGCGGCGTCTCGGTGGTCGACCAGATCGAGACCGCCGCCGGACACCGCCGGCGCGGCCTCGGCAGCCTGGTGATGGGGGCCCTCGCCGACGCGGCGCTCGACCGGGGCGCCGGCACCGGCCTGCTCGGCGGCAGCACCGAGGGCCGCGCCCTGTACGAGACGCTCGGCTGGCGCACCCACGCCCCGCTCGCGAGCTTCGTCAACCGGGCCGCCGCGGGGCCCGCCGCGGACTGAGCCCGGGAGGGCCGGGGTCGGGAGGGCCGGGGTCGGGAACGGCCGCCCGGCCGGTACGGCGTGAGGGGCGGTCAGCTGCGCAGTGCGGCCGCCGCGGCGCCGACCAGGCCCGCGTCCGTGCCCAGCCGGGCCCGGTGGACCCGGATGCCACGGGCGAACGGCAGCGCGGCGAAGGTGTCCAGGTGCCGGGCGAGCGGGTCGAACAGCACCGGGCCGGCCTGGGCCACCCCGCCGCCGATCACCACCGCCTCGATCTCCACCAGGGTGGCCGTCGCGGCGATCGCGGCGGCCAGCGCCCGCGCGGACCGGTCGAAGGCGGCCAGCGCCACCTCGTCCCCGCCCTTCGCTGCCTCGGCGACCGCCGCCGCCGTGGCGTCCTCGCCCAGCGCCCGCCAGCCGTGCGCCAGCGCGTACCGGGCGATGGCGGTGCCGCTGGCCAGACCCTCCACGCAGCCGACGCCGCCGCACGGGCAGGGGTCGCCGTCCAGGTCGACGCTGATGTGGCCGATGTGCCCGGCGTTGCCGGTCGGCCCCGCGTGCACCCGGCCGTCCAGGATCAGGCCGCCGCCGACGCCGGTCGACACCACCATGCACAGCGCGCTGCGGTGACCGGCGGCGGCGCCCTGCCAGTACTCGGCCTCGGCGATGGCGACGCCGTCACCGATCAGGGTGACCGGCACGTCGACCGCGCGGTGCGCGGCTACCCGGGCGGTCAGCGGGAAGCCCCGCCAGGCGGGGATGTTGACCGGGCTGACGGTGCCCGCGGCGGCGTCCACCGGCCCGGCGCTGCCGATGCCGACCGCGCCCACCTCGGGCCAGCGGGGATCCGCCGCCAGCTCGTCGACCAGACCCAGGACGGTGTCCAGCACCACCCCGGCCGCGGCCCGCGCCGGGGTCGGGCGCTGGATCCGGGCGGTCAGCGTGCCGTCCTGGTCCACCAGCGCGGCCGCGATCTTCGTCCCGCCGACGTCCACGGCCGCCACCAGCCGCTTCGCCTCGCCACCCGCCACCGTCGCCACCTTCCGTACCGGACCCGGCCCCGGGCCACCGGCCCGCCAGGCTACCGCGCGGGCGCGCCCGGGGCGCCCCCGGCCGGTGCCGGGCGGCGGCCCGCGGCGGTCAGAGCCGGACCAGTCCCGCCTCGGTCGGGTCGAAGCCGCAGGCCTCGACGTAGAACGGCCGCAGCCGCTCCTCGAAGTCGACGTGCAGCCACTCGCACCCCGCCGCCCGGGCCCCCGCGACGGCTGCCGCGACCAGCTCCCGGCCCACCCCCGTACGGTGCCGGGCGCCGGCCACCACGGTGTCCAGCAGGAAGGCGTGCAGCCCGCCGTCCCAGGCCACGTTCACGAACCCGACGAGGTCGCCCGACTGCCGGGCGCAGACCCAGCCCAGGCTGTGCCGGTGCAGCCGCGCCGACCAGCCGATCTCCAGCACGGGATGGCCGAAGCCCTCGGCGTGCAGCAGGTTGAGCTCGTCGTCGGTGAACGGTCCGCGCCACGCACAGCTGATCGTCATATCAGTCATGCCGGGCAGCCTAGGGGCCGGTGCCGGGCGGGCGAGCGGGCGGTGTCGGTCCCCGGTGGCAGACTCCCGCGCATGACGAGTACCACCATGACGCTCGACCGCTGGCGGTCCGCGACGGACGACCGGGCCCGGGTGCACGCGGCCGCGGTGGCCGCCCGGGTCGGGGCGCCGCAGTGGACCCTCGAACGGTCCGAGGCCGGTCCGGTGGCCCTGTTCCGGCTGGGCGGGCGGGAGTTCGCCCTGGTGCCGGGCGGCCCGGCCGAGCTGGGGGTCGACCCGGCGGCCTTCCGTCCGACCGCCGAGCAGGCGGCCTCGTACGCGCGGAGCGTCGAGGAGTTCGGCTTCCCCGCCGACCTCGCCGCCCACCTGGCACGGGTGCTGGCCCCGCGGCGCTCGGTGCTGCTGCCGTCCTTCCTGATGAGCGTCGAACCGGCCGAGGCCGACGGGGAGCGGGGGTGGGACGACGGCGTACGGCTGCCCACCCCCGACGAGTGGGAGTACGCCTGCGGGGCGGGCGCCCGCACCCTGTTCCGGTGGGGCGACGGGCATCCGGCGACGGCGGACCCGTTCAGCGCGCCCGACGGTCCGCACCTGCGGGCCAACGCCTTCGGCCTGCGGATCGCCCGGGACCCGTACCGGCCGGAGCTGACCTCGGAGCCGGGCGTCGTGTGCGGCGGTGACGGCGGCGAGGCCACCTGCGGCGGCTACGGATCCTTCCTGGCCTGGCTCCCGCTCGCGCCCGCCTTCCGTGACCCGGGCCTCGCCGAACTCCTGGACGAGGAGGACTTCCTCGGCCGCGCGGTGATCGACCTGCGGTGATCGATCCACGGTGACCGACCGGCGCCGACCGGCCTCCGGCGGGGTGCCGGTGCGGGCCGTTCAGTCGTCGATGGCCTGGTAGGCGAGGGTGCGGAAGTCGCGGACCAGCTCGGGCGGTTCGGGGCTGGCCCAGGCACGCTGGGTGAGCAGCAGCAGGGTCAGCTCCTCACGCGGGTCGGCGGTCCAGCAGGTGCCGAGGCCGCCGTCCCAGCCGAACGAGCCGACCGAGCGGGCGAGGTCGGTGCGCACGGTGGTGACACCCATCCCGAATCCCCAGCCGAAGTCGTCGAACTGGCCGGGGAACAGCCCGGAGGCGTCCTTCTGGGCGGGGGTCAGCTGGTCGGTCGTCATCAGTTCAACGGCTGGCCGGGACAGTACCCGGCGCCCGGCGTACCGGCCGAGGCCCAGCAGCATCCGGCTGAAGGCGAGGTAGTCGTCGGCGGTGGACACCAGCCCGGCGCCGCCGCCGGGGAAGGCCGGTGGCCGGCTCCAACTACCGTCCGCAGGAGGGTCGTACGGGATCAGCGCGCCGTCGGCGGGGTTGCTCAGGTAGCTGGTGGTGAAGCGGTCGAGCTTGGCGGCGGGGACGCTGAAGGAGGTGTCGCGCATGCCCAGCGGCTCGAAGATCCGCTCGTGCATGAACTCCTCCAGCGGCCGGCCGGCGGCGCGGGCGACCAGGACCCCGGTCACCTCCGCGCCGGTGTGGTACATCCAGCGCTCGCCGGGCTGGTGGAACAGCGGGAGGGTGGCGAGCCTGCGCAGCCACTCGTCCGGCTCCGGGTCCTTGGCCGGGTCCGGCGGGCCGATGTGCAGGCCGGTGTCGGCGACCGCCTGCTGAACGGGGTAGGTGCCCGGCGGGGCCATCAGTGCGCCGTAGCCGAGCCGGAAGGTCAGCAGATCGCGCAGGGTGATCGGCCGCAGGGCGGGCACGGTGTCCTCGACCGGGCCGTCCAGTGCGCGCAGCACCCGGCGGTCGGCGAGTTCGGGCAGCAGGGCGTCGACCGGGTCGTCCAGCCGCAGCCGGCCCTCCTTGACCAGGATCATCGCGGCGGTGGCGGTGACCGGTTTGGTCATCGAGGAGATCCGGAAGATGCTGTCGCGCCGCATCGGTTCGCCGCCGCCGGCCGCCAGGGTGCCGTGCACCTCGATGTGCACGTGTCCGCGCCGCTGCACCACCGCCACCAGCCCGGGCACCTCGCCGCGCTCCACGTAGCCGGCCAGCACCTGGCGCAGCCGGGCGAGCCGCGCCTCCGACAGCCCGCCGTCGCTCACATCACTCATCCGTCGCTCACTCCTCAGGTGGTCACCTCGGGGAGTGTCGCCGCTACGGGTGCGGGTCATGCGGCGCGCCGCGGGACGTCACCCGGCTGCGCGGGGACGCGGGGGGTCAGCGGAACGAGAACCCTTCGATCTCCGCGCACGCCGTGGCGCTCGGGCAGCGCGCGAACAGGTAGACGTTGTGCAGCCCGGTGACCGCCCGGGTCAGCCGGGTCTCGGGCGCGGCGGGGCGGGCCGCGGCGACCGGTGGCGTACCGGGGTCGTCCAGCCGTACCAGGATCTCGGCGGACTCCGCCCCGCGCGGGTCGAACCGGATCCTCACGAAGGTCTTCGGGGTGGCGCCGAAGTCCACGTTGTCGAACCGGAGCCAGCCGGCCGGGGTCAGCGCCCGGCCGGTCGCGGAGATCGGCGCGGTGCCCTCCGCGGCGGCGAAGGCGGAGGCGGGGATCAGGGTGGTCGCGGGGGTGGTGACCCCCGGCCGTGACGGGAGGAGGCGTGCCGCGGCGGACGGCGGCGGCCCGGCCGCCGCCGGTGCCGCGGGCGGTGGGCCGCCGAACCCGGCGGCCAGCGCGGCCACCAGCGCGAGGACGGACCCGGCGGCGAGCTCGGTCTTCGACCGCCGGTGCGCGTCCGGGAGCCGGAAGGTCCGGCGGGCGGGCGCGGGCCGGCCCTCCTGCGCGTCGGGCGCGGCCGCCGCGGCCTCCTCGCGCCCGCGCTGCCGGGCCGCCTCGTCCCACCAGCCGAGCAGCCGCTCGGGCAGCTGGCGGCGCAGCCGGCCGGGGAGGTCGGCCAGGTCCAGTGCGGCGGCCCCGCAGAGCGGGCAGTCCGTCAGGTGAGCGGCCCCGGCGGGGTCGGGGGCGGGCCGACCGGGTCCCGTGGGCAGCGCGGTCAGGGCCGCCGTGCAGGCCGGGCGGTGGGCCACCGCCCGGCGGTGCAGGGCGGTGAAGGTGCTGCGGAGTCCGGCGAGCGCCCGGTCGGTGAGGTCACCGACCTGGTCGGGGTGGAGGCCGGTGATCGGGGCGGTGGCCCGCGGGTCCTCCTGCTCCACCACGCCGTGCCACAGGACGGTCTGCCAGGGGAGGGGGAGGATCCGGTACGCCTCGGTCAGCCGGTCGCTCCCGTCCAGCGGCCAGGCGCCGCCGGCCGCGGCCCAGCTGCGGAACCCCTCGGTGAGCGGGACCGCGTCCGGCTCCCGCCGCCACTCCTGGAGGGTGGCGGTCCGGGCGGTGGCGAGCAGCCGGACCCGCCACGGGCCGGCGCCGGGGTCGCCCCGGCGGACCGTCTGCCCGGCCCGGGTGAAGGTGAGTCCGGTCAGCCGGTCGGCCGTCGGAGGGTCCGCGACGCAGGTGCCGAGGTAGCCGCGGACGGCGGCCCGGTGGCGTTCGACGAGCTGCTGGTAGGCGGCGTCCCGGCCGTAGCCGGCCTCGCGGAGCAGGTCGGGGTCGGGTACGGCGGCGGGCCCCGGCCGGTCGGCGGGGCGCAGCAACGGTCGGTTCAGGCGGATCATGGCGGCTGTCCTCGGGCGGCTGGGCTCGGCAGGGGCGGCGGGACCGGCGTAGGCCCGTTGCCTGTGCAGGAGCACCGTGTGCCCCCGGACGTCCCGCTGCTTTGCCGAGTCTTTACCCGGGGATGTCGTTCCGCCGCCCGCCGAGGTCCCGGCCCGCGGCCAGCTCCAGCGGCGCGGTGGTGATGCCGAAGACCTGCCGCAGTGCCCGCCCGGCCGCGTGCAGTCCGGACATCCCGTGCACTCCGGGGCCCGGCGGGGCGGCGGCCGAGCACAGGTACAGGCCGGGCAGCGGTGTCGCGTACGGGTCCAGCGCGGGCACCGGGCGCAGCAGGGTCTGGCGCAGCGTCATGGCGCCCGCGCCGACGTCGCCGCCGACGTAGTTGGCGTTGTGGGTGGCCAGGTCGGCGGCGGTGGTGGTGCGGTGGGCGAGCACCAGGTCGCGGAAGCCGGGCGCGAAGCGCTCCACCTGGGCGGTCACCGTCCCGGCGAGGTCGGCCGTCGACCCGTGCGGCACGTGGGCGTAGCTGTACAGGGTGTGGTGTCCGGCGGGGGCGCGGCTGTCGTCGACCACGCCGGGCTGGACGGTCAGCACGTAGGGGTGCTCGGCGTGCCGGCCGGCGGCGATCTCGCGTTCGGCGGCGAGGGTCTGGGCCCTGGTGCCGGACAGGTGCAGGGTGCCGGCCCGGGCGCAGTCGGGGTCGCGCCAGGGGACCGGGCCGGCCAGCGCGAAGTCGACCCGGCAGACGCCCGCGCCGTAGCGGTAGCCGCGCAGCCTGCGGGCGTAGCGGTCGGGCAGCCGGCGTCCGGCGATCCGCAGCAGGCCGGCGGGGGAGGTGTCCAGCAGGACGGCGCGGGCGAGCGGGAGGTCGGTGAGGGCGCCGACCGGGTGGCCGGTGACGATCCGTCCGCCGCGCCGGGTGAGTTCGGCGGTCATCGCGTCCGTCACGGCCTGGCTGCCGCCGCGCGGGACGGGCCAGCCGACGGCGTGCGCGAGGGTGCCCAGCAGCAGGGCGGCCCCGGCGGGGGCGAGTTCGCGCGGCGGGCGCACGGCGTGGGCGGCGACCCCGGCGAGCAGCGCCCGGGCGGTCCCGCCGCGCAGCCGCGCCGACCAGGCGGGGGTGCCGAGCTCGGCGGTCCGCAGGGCCAGGCGCAGGGCGGTGAGCGGGTCGGCGGGCGGTCGGCGCCCGTCCGCCAGGACCGTGTCGACCAGCCCCTGCCAGCGTTCGACCAGCGGTCCGAACAGGGCCCGCCAGGCGGCGCCGTCCCGGCCGAGGCCGGCCGCGGTGCGGTCCAGGTCGCGCCAGGCCAGGCCGGCGGGGCCGTCGTCCAGGGGCTGGGCGTACGCGATCTCGGGCTGGAGCAGCTCGACCCGGCGGGCCAGTCCGAAGGCGCGGAAGAACGGTGAGGCGAGCGCCATCGGGTGGGCCACCGAGCACAGGTCGTGCCGGAAGCCCGGCAGGGTGGTCTCGGCGGTCCGGGCGCCGCCTCCGGCGGTGTCGGCGGCCTCGTGCACCTCGACCCGAAGTCCGGCGCCGGCCAGGACCAGCGCCGCCGCCAGGCCGTTCGGGCCGGACCCCACCACGACGGCGTCGACCTCGCCGTTGGACCGGTCACCGATCATGCCCGCCACCTCCGTGATCATGATGTCGGGCCCACTGTCTCAGGTCTGACGGACCGTCGCCGGGACGGGGGCGGCGTGCGCCGTCGCGGTGGCGCGGAAACGGCGGTAGGCCGCGAGGTCGAACCGTCCCGCGGACGGCGCGAGGACGGTGGCGGCGGACAGCGCGACCGCGTCGGGGAGCATCGCGGGCCAGCCGGCGCCGCCGAGCAGTCCGGCGGCGATGGCGGCCACCGCGGAGTCGCCCGCGCCGGTCGGGTTGCCGGTGACGACGACGGGCGGGGCGCACTGCCAGGCGCCCTCCTCGGAGAGCGCGTACAGCCCGCCCGGGCCGAGCGAGGCGACCACGGTACGGGCGCCGCGGGCCCGCAGCCCGGCCGCCGCGGCGGGGACGTCGGCCAGGCCGGTGGCCGCCCGCAGCTCGGCGGCGTTGGGCTTGACCACGGTCGGCCCGGCGGCCAGGGCGGCGGTCAGCGCGGGGCCGTCGGCGTCCAGGACGGTCGGTACGCCGTGCCGCCGGGCGAGGGCGACCAGGTCGGCGTAGGCGTCCTCGGGCATCCCGGGCGGCAGGCTGCCGGACAGCACCAGGACACCGGCCGCTGACAGCCGGGTGTCCACCTCGCGGCGCAGCGCCGTCCACTCGGCGCCGGTGATCCGGGGGCCGGGTTCGTTCAGCAGGGTGGCGTCCACCGGGTCGACCACGGCGACGGTCCGCCGGGTTCCGTCGGCGACCGGTACCGCCGCGAACGGGATCCCGGCCGCCGTCAGCCCGTCCCCGACGGCCGTGCCGGTCGGTCCGCCGAGCGGCAGCACGGTGAGCGTGGCGCGGCCGAGCGCGGTCAGCACCCGGGCGACGTTCACGCCCTTGCCGCCGGCCTGGGCGGCGACCTCCGACACCCGGTGGCTGGTGTGGGGCCGGAGCGCGGGGACGGTGTAGGTGAGGTCGAGGGCAGGGTTGGGCGTGACGATCAGGATCACGACTGCTGGCTCCCCAGTGACGTTTCATGCGCGATGCAGGGCGGTTTCGCGCACATTCAATCACCTACTTGAGAAGTCGCGACAGCCTCCGGTCGGCCAGCATCCGCCCGCCGGTCTGGCAGGTCGGGCAGTACTGCAGCGAGGAGTCGGCGAAGTTGACGGACCGCACGGTGTCCCCGCAGCGCGGGCAGCGCTCCCCGGCCCGCCCGTGCACGGCGAGGCCCGCCTTCTTCTCCGCCTTCAGCCCGTCCGCCCCCGCCACCGTCCGCGCCCGCTCCAGCGCCCCGCTCAGCACCTCCCGGATCCCCGCGTACAGCCGGCCCAGCTGCTCCCCGTCCAGCGAGGCGGCCAGCGCGTACGGGGACAGCCTGGCCGCGTGCAGGATCTCGTCCGAGTACGCGTTGCCGATGCCGGCCAGCACCGCCTGATCGGTCAGCAGCGTCTTCAGCCGCTTGCGGACGCCCGAGGTCAGCCCGGCCAGCACCTCGGCCGTGAACTCCCCGCCCAGCGGATCCACCCCCAGCCGGGCCACCCCCGGCACGGCCAGCGGATCCGTCACCACGTACGCGGCCAGCCGCTTGGTGGTGCCCTGCTCGGTCACCTCGAAGCCCGAACCGTCGTCCAGCACCAGCCGCAGCGCGAGCGGCCCGCGCCGGGACGGCGGGCGGTCCGGGAACGACCCGCGGTGCCGGATCCAGCCCGCCCGGGCCAGGTGCAGCACCAGGTGCAGACCGTCCGCCGTCGCCAGGTCGAGGAACTTGCCGTGCCGCCCCACGCCGGTGACGGCCTGTCCGTGCAGCGCGTGGGCGGGCGGGTCGAAGGTCTTCAGCACCTGCACCGAGAGGACGTCCATCCGGGTGAGGGTGCGGCCGGCGCAGTCCGCGGTCATGCGCTCGGCCAGGGCTTGGACTTCGGGCAGCTCCGGCACACCGCCAGTCTCGCCCGCCACCGGACCGGCGGCCACCGCGGCCCCGGGGGGGGGACGTATCGGACACCCGGGGGCGGCCGGGTAGGGTACCGCCGTCACAGTGACACTCAAGTGGAGGACAGCCAGATGGACATCGACACGGCCAAGGCGGTCTTCGCCCGGTTCGACATCGACGGTGACGGACACATCTCCCCGGAGGAGTACTCCAAGGTCATGGCGGAGATGGGCGACCCCTACATCACCGTGCCCAAGGCCCAGGCGCTCATCAGCGACGCCGACACCAGCCGGGACGGCCTGCTGTCCTTCGACGAGTTCTGGGCGATCCAGGCTCGCTGACGACGCGCGGCGCGGCCCCGGCACCGGCCACGGCACCGGGGCCCGCACCGCCGCCCTCCCGACCCCCGGCCTTCCGCCCCCGGCTTCCCGACCCCTTGCCTTCCCCTCACCCGGAAGGAGCGGCGTGCCCGCTCAGACCGTCCCGCTCGTGGTGCTCGCCTCCGCCGTCCTGCACGCCGTGTGGAACGCGCTCGCCCACGGGGTCCGGGACAAACTGGCCGGGTTCGCCCTGATGAACACCGCCTTCCTGGGCTGCGGCGCGGCGCTCGCCTGCCTCACCCCCGTGCCGGACCCGGCCGCCTGGCCGTACATCGCCGCCTCCGCCGCCCTCCAGGTCGGCTACCAGCTGCTGCTGCTCCAGGCCTACCGGCTCGGCGACTTCGGCCAGATGTACCCGATCGCCCGCGGCACCTCGCCGCTGGTGGTCGCGCTGCTCGCCGCCACCGTGCTCGGCCCGGGCCTGCCCGCGGCCAGACTCGCCGGCGTGCTCGTCATCTCGCTCGGCCTGGCCGGACTCGCCCTCGCGGGCGGCCTCCCCGGCCGTGCCCAGCTCCCCGCACTGGCCGCCGCGGTCGGCACCGGTGTGATGATCGCCGGCTACACCGTCGTCGACGGCACCGGCGTCCGAGCCTCCGGCGCCCCGTCCGGGTACATCGCGTGGATGTTCCTCACCCAGGGCGCGGCGATGCTGGCCGTCGCCACCGCCCTGCGGGGACGCGCCCTGGCCGGCCAGCTCCGCACCGGCTGGCGCAGCGGCCTGGCGGGCGGTCTGATGTCCCTCACCGCCTACGGCCTGGTCGTCTGGGCCCAGGCCCAGCCCGGCAGCGACCTCGCCACCATCGCGGCCCTGCGCGAGACCAGCATCGTGATCGCCGCGATCATCGGCGCACTCGTCCTCCACGAAGGCCTCGGCCGCATCCGCCTGGCCGCCAGCGCCACCGTCCTCGCCGGCATCGCGGTCCTCGAACTCACCCACGGCTGACCCCGCCCGGGGGCGTAAGGCGCAGTCCCGGCCCCCTCTGCGTCGGCGGTGCGGCGGGTCGCCTTCGGGGGAGCCGGGGGCACGTCCCGGCCTCCCCGGTCGATTGTCAGTGCGGGTCGTTACGTTCTGTGCCAGCCGGAGGAAACCGCAGCTGGGAGGCAGCGCCGTGGGGTGGGTTACAGCGGGCGACTACGAGATCGCCCTTGACTCCGACCGGAAGGTCGTGTGCCGCAACGCGGCCGGGCGGCAGCTGAAATCGGTGCCGGGGAAGCTCAAGGACGATCCCGCGCTGAGCCGTCTGCGGCGGCTCGCCGAGTGGCTGGAGGGCCACGAGGAGGAGTGCCTGCGCACGGTCGAGCGGTGGATGATCCGTTCGCTGCCGGTGCCCGCCGCCGTGCTCGCGGCCGTCTGGCCGGACCCCGCCTGGCAGTCGGTGCTGCGCGATCTGGTGGTCACCGACGCGCAGGGCGGCACGGCCGGCTTCCTGCGCGGCGCCGACCGGGACCGCGGCGTCGGCGTGGTGGACCTGGACGGCGACACCGTCCGGCTGTCCGGCGCCGAGGTGCTGATCCCGCATCCGGCGCTGCTGGAGGACCTGGCGGACCTGCGGGAGTTCGCGGTGGAGCTCGGTGTCGCCCAGCGGGTGCAGCAGCTGCACCGCGAGGTGTGGCCGCGTCCGGCCGGCCCGGCCGCGAAGGCCGTCGAGTGCGACACGTACGCGGGCGCCCGGTACGGGGAGTTGCGCGAGCTGGTCGGCCGCTGTGCGCGGCTGGGGTACCGGGTCCGCGGCGGGTCCGCCGTGGTGTCGGTGGTGGAGGGCGGCCGGCTGCTGGAGGCCCGGGTCTGGGTGGGGGACTACTACGAGTACGACGAGTGCGAGACGGGCCCGTTGAGCTGGGCCGGTCCGGACGGCCGTCAGGTGCCGTTGCGGGAGGTCGGGCCGGTGGCCTGGTCGGAGGGGATGCGGATGGCCGCCGCGCTGCACGCCGGCCGCACGGTCGAGGGGGAGGAGTCGGCATGAGCGCCGAGCGGACGATGGATCAGGATCAGGATCAGGATCAGGACACCGCCCAGGACGGTCGGCGGCTGCTCGACGCGGGCGCCGTACTACCCCTCGGCACGGTGTCCGGCACCGGCGGCCCCGACAGCGCCGCGGACGTCCTGACGGCCCGTGGCTACCGCCATCCGGTGCTGGACGACCGCCTGGTGGTCCGGCTGGTCCCGGGGCTGCTCGGCGGCGCCGAGGACGCGGCACTGGAGTTCCTCGGCCTGACCGCCGACGCGCCGCCCGTCGAGGTGGGGCAGGTCCGGCGGGAGGCGCTCGGCTTCCCCGCGTGGGCCCTGGTCAACGACCCGGCCAACGGTCACCACGCGCTGGCCGTGGTCAAGGAGATGGAGCGGCCGTCCCGGCAGGTGGCCGCCAAGCCGAAGGCCGCCAAGGAGGGTTTCGAGGAGCTGGCCGACCGCCTCGGGCGGGCCGTGCCGCACTTCCTGCCGACGTACTGCGAGCAGGTCGCCCGGATCTTCCTGGCCCAAGGCAACCAGGCGTACGCCGGGACGTGGTTCGGCCGCGCCCGCGAGGCGGAACGCACCTTCGGCCTGGAGATCGACGAGGAGCGGCTGCGCGCGGTCTTCCTGGAGTTCGCGCTGGCCGGCGCGCTGACCGTCAAGGCGCTGCGCCAGTACGTCAAGGACCTGGCGGCCCGGCTCGGCGGTCCGACGGCGTGGCAGCGCTTCCGCCGGCTGTGCGCCGAGCGGTCGGCCGCCGGGATGGCACCGTACGCGGGCCTGGCCGAGGACGCCCGCACGCTGATCAGGGCGGCCGGGCTGGACCAGGCGCAGGAGGAGCAGTCGCTGCTCGCCGAGCTGATCGCCGCGCCGGCGATCGGCCGCGCGCCGGGCGCGTTCTGGAAGGCCTCCCGGTCCGCGCTGACCGGGCTGGCCCGGCGCGAGGAGACCGTCCGGCTGCGGCTGCTGGAGATCCTGCCCGCCGCCGCCGACCACGCGTTCGACGAGGTCTGGCTGCACCTGCTGGCCGAGAGCGGCGCCGAGGAACTGCTGACGGACCCGCGGGTACGGCTCGACGAACCGGCCGCCCGCTGGCTGGAGCGCTGGACCGCCCACCTCAACCGCGGCTGGCAGACCCGCCTGGTCGAGGCGCCCGCCCCCGGCAGCACACCGGAGGCGGTGCGCCGAGCAGCGCTGCTGGTCGGCTGGGCGCTGCGGGCGGACGCCGAGCGTTCCGGCGGTGTCGACCCGGTGGACCTGCGCCGGGAGGAGTGGATGCGCGAGCGGATCCGGCAGGCGGGCGCCGACGGTCGCCGGGTCGCCGCCGTGGTCGGCGCCTTCCACGCCCCCGCACTGCTGCAGCCCGAGCCTCACTACGGGCCCGGGCCCGAGTACGGTCCTGGCCCTGGGGCGCCCGGCGATGGTCACCCGACGCACAGCGGGCCGGCGGCCGGGCGGACCCCGACGGCGGGGCGGCCGGACCTCGCGCCGACCGGGCCCTCCCACCCCGCCCTGTCGGGCTCCGGCCGGGCGGCGCCCAGCGGGCCGGTGCCCGGGGAGGCGCCCGAGGTGGCGCCCGGCTCCCACGTGGTCTCGCTGATCCCCTACACCTACCCGCTGCTCGACTCCCGTTCCGGCTACCCGGCTGGTATCCGCGACCCCGAGTGGCAGCACACCGTGCTCGCCGCAGGCGGCGACCCGGACAGCCTCGCGGAGGCCGTGATCGGCACGGCCGTACGGATCTGCGAGCGCCTGCGTGCCGAGGGCCACCCGGCCGGTCCGGCGGACGCCCGGGAGATCGTCCGGCTGGCCGGCGACCTCGCCAGGCTGCGCGGGCTGCCCGCCCCCGGCCGCGGTGAACTCGCCGAAGCCGTCCGTACGGTGCTCGCCCAGGGCGAGCCGCTCGGCCGCGGCCGGGCGGTGGCGCGCGCCCTGGAACAGGTCCTGGTCGGCACCCGCACCGGCCGTCCGACCCCCGCCGCCCCGCGCGGCGGGCTCGGCCCGGCCGTCGAGGCCCAGCTCGCCGAACTCGGCCTGCCCGGGCCCGCGGACAGCGCCGACGCGGCCCCGCGCGATCTGCGGCTCGACCCGCTGCGCAGCCCGCTGGACGCCCGCCGCGCCCTGCTGCTGAGCCGCCTCGAGGTCTGCGGCGTCCCGTACGGGGAGCGCGTGGCCACCGGCGGCGCGGGCGGCACCGAGGCGATCGGCAGCCGGTGGCGGGTGCGCTGGACCCCGGCGGTCCAGGCCATGCTGGCGGTCGCCGGGAGCCGGGGGGTGACGGCCGCGCAGGCCGCCGAGGGCACCCTCGGGGAGCGGCTGCGCCGGGAGCGTGCAGCGGACGGGCCGACCGCCCGTCAGGTGATCGACGGCCTCGCCGACGCGGCGGGCTGCGGGCTGGCCGCGCTCACCGCGGTGCGGCTGGACCAGCTGGCCGAGGTGCTGCCCGCCACCGGCAGCCTGCCCGAACTGCTGGCCGGCCTGGCCCTGGTGGACCGGCTGGCGGCCGGTCACTTCCCGACCGAGGCCACCGGCCCGGCGCGCCCGGATGCCGCCGCGCCGACCGCGGCCCTGCTCACCACGGCCGCGGTCGCCCGGCTCGACGGTCTGGCCGGATCCGACGACCCGGCGGACGCCCATGCGCTGCTGGAGTTCGCCCGCCGCGCCCACGGCGAGGGCGGTCTGCGGCTCGGCCACACCCTGCGGGAGCTGGCCGACCGGGGTTCGCCGCTGGTCCGGGGCGCCGCGGGGGCCGTCCTGGTGCTGCTGGGCGAGCGGCCCGCCGGTGAACTCGGCGGCCGGGTCGCCTCCTGGGTGGACGGCGCCACCGACGCCGACCGCCGGCACACCCTGGTCCGCGCGCTCACCGGTCTGCTGACCGCCGCCGAGGGCCTGCTCGACAGCGCGCCCGACGCCCTCGCCCCGCTGCTGGAGCGGGTGGCCGCGCTGCCCGACACCGCCTTCCTGGACCGACTGCCGGCCCTGCGCGGCGGATTCGACGCCCTGAGCCCGGCCGCCCGGGACCGGCTGCTGACGCTGGTCGAGGAGCAGCTCGGCGAGCACGTCGACACCCTCCCCGCCGCCCGCCCGCCCGCCGTGCTCGGCGCCTGGGCCCGGGCCGACCTGGCCGCCCGGCAGGCGCTGGCCGCCAAGGGACTGCTGCCCACCGCCGACCTCCGGCCCGCCGACCTCCCGCCCGCAGACTGTCCGCCCGTCGGCGGGAGTGGCGCTCCGGGTGCGGGCGGCCCCCGGGTGCAGGCTCCGGCGCCGGACGACGTGCCCGCCGGACCCTCGCACCGGCTGGCCGCCGCCGACCGCTGGCGGCTGCTGCTCGGCCGCCCCGGGAGCCGCCGGCCGTCGGGCCCGGCCGGCCGGCTCGCCACCGCGCTGGACGAGTTGTACGGCCACGGCCGCGGTGAGGGCGCCGGGCTCGATCTCGGGCCGGGCGGCCGCGGCGGCCGCGAGGCCCCGTACCCGGGCGTTCGGGAGTGGTCCGAGGAACTGGCGGCGCTGTTCGGCCCCGGCATCCGTGAGGAGGTGCTGGCGGCAGCTGCCGCGCATGGGCGCTCCGACGTGCTGGCGAGCCTCGACCCGGCGGCCGTCCGCCCCTCCGTGGACCTGCTGCGGACCGTGCTGGAGCACGCGGGCGGCCTGTCCGAGTCCAGGTTGGCGGCCCTGCGGCCGCTGGTGCGGCGGCTGGTGGAGGAGCTGACCCGGGAGCTGGCGCAGACCTTGCGTCCGGCGCTGACCGGTCTCACCGTTCCGCGGCCGAGCCGCCGTCCCGGCGGCGTGCTCGACCTGGACCGGACGATCCGTGCCAACCTGACGACCGCCCGCCCGGGGCCGGACGGCGGCACCCTGGTCGTACCCGAGCGGCCGGTGTTCCGCAGCCGGGCCGCCAGGTCCGCCGACTGGCGGCTGATCCTGGTGGTGGACGTCTCCGGCTCGATGGAGCCCTCCACCATCTGGGCCGCCATGACGGCCGCGATCCTGGCGGGCGTCCCGTCCCTGACGACGCACTTCGTGGCCTTCTCCACCGAGGTGGCCGACCTCAGCGGCCGGGTGGCGGACCCGCTCGGGCTGCTGCTGGAGGTCCGGGTCGGCGGTGGCACGCACATCGCGGCCGGGCTGGCGTACGCGCGGGAGCTGGTCACGGTGCCGTCCCGCACGCTGATCGCGGTGATCAGCGACTTCGAGGAGGGCCACCCCGTCGGCGGACTGCTCGCGCAGACCCGGGCGCTGGTCGGCGAGGGCTGCCACCTGCTCGGCTGCGCGGCCCTGGACGACACCGGCCGGGCCCGCTACTCCAAGGCCGTGGCCGGGCAACTGGTCGCCGCCGGGATGCCCGTGGCCGCACTGAGCCCGTTGGAACTGGCCCGCTGGGTGGGGGAGAAGATCGCATGACCGGGACTGGAACGGTGACCGGAGCCGGCACCCTGCCCGCCGTACGGGCGGAGGTGGTCGCCGACGTCGTGGGCGGGCTGACGCCCAGGCTGCGCAAGCGGCTGGACGGGGCGGTCGCCAAGCTGGACGGCCTGACCGCCGTCCGGGACGGCGACGACTGGCGGATCAGGATCGACGAGGAGAGCGAGCTGGTCCTGCACGCGCCCGGCGGCGTGGTCGCCTCGGCGGCCGACGTCCGCTGCGGCTGTCTGCTGGCGCCCGGCTGCCTGCACCGGGCCGCCGCCGTCAGCGCGGCCGACCTCGCGGAGCCCGCTGACCCGGGTTCCCCCGGTGACCCGGAGCCGCCGGGGGAGCCAGGGGAATCGGGGGAAGCGGGGGAGCCCGCCGCGCCCGCCGACCCGGCCGCGCCCGGGGAACCCGCCCCCGCGCCGCCGGAACCCGCCCCCGCGCCTCCGGCCGCCCCCGCGCCGCTGGCCGCGCGTGAGGCCGACGCGGTGCGGCAGCTGCGGGCGGCCGCCGCCGAGGTGCTCGCCGCCGGGATCGGTGGCGCGGGCGGCGTTCTGCAGGCCGAGGTGCTGCGGGTGGCCCACCAGGCGCGGTTGCTCGGTCTGCACCGGCCGGCCGCGCTCGCCGTCGCGCTGGTCACCCGGCTGCGGGCGGCCCGGGCCCGGCAGGCCGAGCACCGGCTCGGCGATCTGGCGGCGGTCCTGCGGGACCTGTTGGAGGTAACCACCGCGCTGCTCGGCCCGGCGCCCGCCGCCGGGTTGCGCGGTACGGCCCGGCAGACCTACCGGGAAGGCGGCGGGCTGCGCCTGTACGGGCTGTTCGCCGAGCCGGTGCTGACCGCGACCCATGCGGGCGTGGTGGCCTGGGCGGTGGACCCGGCCGGGCGGCTCAGCACCGTCTCCGACGTCACCCCGCACTCGGGTGCCGACGCCGCCGCCGAGGCGGCGCTGACGGCCGGGTCGCGTCCGTTGCGGCTGGGGGACGCTTCGCTGAGCCACCGTGAGTTCTCCCGGGCGGGGCTGGTGGTGCAGTCGGCGACCCGGACTGAGTCGGGCCGGCTGGGCGCGGGGGCGAAGGTGCGGGCCGTCCGCGCGGCCGGTGCCGACTGGCAGGAGCAGCCGTCGGCGGCGCTCTGGTCCGAGCCGGTGGCGTCCCAGGCCGACCGGGCGCTGGCCGCCGGCCGGCTGCCCGAGGAGGACCGGCCGGCCGGTGCGGACCTGCTGTTCCTGGACGTCACGGTGGTCGGGGCCGGTCCGGTGCCCGGTGAGGTGCTGGCCGAATGCGCCGGCCTGACGCTGGCCCTGGCACCGGCCGCCGCTCACCCGGCGCTGCCGTGCCGCGACAACCAGGCCCTGCTGGCCTCGGTACCGGGACTGCGGCTGCGGGTGATCGGCCGGCTGGAGCGGGCCGCCCACCCGAGGCTGCGGCTGCTGGCGGCCGGTCAGGTGCCGGGCCCGGCGGGGCTGCGGCTGCCGGACGCCCGCGCGGGCCGGGTCGGCCTGGGTCTGGAACGGCTCCAGCAGGCCGACCTGCCGTCGGTCCCGGAGCTTTCGGCCCCGGAGCTCGTGGAGCCGGCGCCGCGGCCGTCCGCCGGTGCCGTCCCGGAGCCTCCGGTGGAGGTGCTGGGCCGGCGTCTGGAGCAGGCCGTCACGGCCGGCCGCCGTGCGCTCGCCCCGGGCCCGGCCGTGCCGGAGGCGGCCCGGCTGCGCGCGGCGGGCCTCGGTACCGCCGCGGACCTGCTGACGGCGCTGTGCGCGGCCGCCGCCGACCGCGAACGCGACGTCTTCGGCCGTCTCCGCGAGGGGGACCCGCTGGCGTTCGCCCTGGCCTGGCTCGCCGCGTCCTGCTACCGGGAGGAGCTGGCCACCGCCCTGTGCGCGGATGCCTGGCGGACCGGCTGACCCACGCCGCCGCCGCTCGGCCCGCCCACGGCCGCCGCCGCGCGGGCCGTCGTCGGTCGTCCCGTCAGAGCGGCTCCCCGTAGGCCCGGTGCAGACGCCGTACGCCCTCGGTGAGCCGCTCGGGGCTGTCCGCGCAGGCGTAGCTGAGCCGCAGGTGCGGCCCGGGCGCCTCGGCGGTGAAGTACCCGCGGCCGGGGGTGACGGCGACGCCCGCCCGCAGCGCGGCGGCGGCCAGCGCGCCGTCGTCCCGGCCGTCGGGCAGCCGCAGCCACAGGTGGTAGCCGCCGTACGGGAGCCGGTCGGGCAGCAGGTCGGGCAGCCACTGCCGCAGGGCGACGGCGAGGGTCTGCCGGCGGTCGTGCAGGGCGCCCGCCAGGGTGCGCAGGTGGTGGGACCAGGCGGGGGAGGCGACCAGTTCCAGGGTGGTCTCCTGGAGCGGCCGGGGGACGAAGAAGCTGTCCATCGCCTGGACGGCGCGCAGCCGCTGGTAGGCCGGTCCGCGGGCGGTGATCGCGCCGACCCGCAGGCTCGGCGAGGTCGGCTTGGTCAGCGACCTGATGTGCACGACCACGCCGTCGGGGTCCTCGGCGGCGAGCGGGACCGGCAGGGCGGGGGCGTCGGCGTGCACCAGCCGCCGGGCGAAGTCGTCCTCCACCACGAACGCGCCGGCCGCGCGGGCGATCCGCAGGACCTCGGGCCGGCGGGCCGCGGACAGTACGGCGCCGGTCGGGTTCTGGAACAGCGGCTGGCAGACCAGGACCCGGGCCCGGGTGGCGGCGAAGGCGTCGGCGAGCAGGTCGGTCCGCAGGCCGTCCGCGTCCACCGGTACCGGGACCGGCCGCAGACCGGCGGCGCGGGCGACGGCCACCGTGCCCGGGTAGGTCGGCGACTCCACCAGGACGGGCGCCCCCGGTGCGGCCAGCGAGCGCAGGGCCGTGGTCAGGGCGCTCTGGCCGCCGGCGGTGATCAGGACGTCGGACGCGGTGAGGGCGCCGCCGATGTCGCGGGCGAACCAGGCCCGCAGCTCGGGCAGGCCGTCGATCGGCGGTCGGCCCCAGGCGCCGGGCCGGCGGCCGGCCCGTGCGAGGGCGGCGGCGAGCGCGCGTTCGGGTTGCAGCACGGGGTGCAGGTAGCCGCTGTTGAGGTCGACCACTTCGGGCGGTGCGAGGGCGAGCGCGGCCAGTACCCCGGAGGCGTCTGCGCTGCGGCTCGGCGGCACCCCGGCCTCCGCGCTGAGCGCGACCTCCTGCCAGGAGGTGTCGGGCGGCGCCGTACCTCCGGATCCGCCGGGGGCGGCGCCAGGTGCGGCCTCGGCACGGAACACCCCGGCGCCGGGCCGGGTGACCACCAGCCCCTGGGCGGCCAGCTCGGCGATGGCCCGGGAGACCGTCACGGGGCTCACCTGGTGGCGCACCATCAGGGCCCGGCTGGACGGCAGCTTCTCGCCGGGTGAGTAGCGGTTGAGCTCGCCGCGGAGGATGGCGGCCAGCTCCGCGCCGCTGCTACGCTCGTTCATGACAGCACAAGATAGCGCTACCAGTCCGATGACGATAGCGGTCCGCGGTACTGCGGCGGGTGGTACCACGCTCGGCGGTACTGCCGTCGGCGGTACTGCGGTCGGCGGTACCGTGCTCGCCGCGACCGCCGTCCTCTCCTTCTCCTTCAGCTTCCCGGCGACCGTCTGGGCGCTGCACGGCTTCGGCCCCTGGACCGCGACCGGTCTGCGCGGGGTGCTGGCGGCCGTGGTCGCCGCAGGCTGCCTGCTGGCCGCCAAGGCGCCGCTGCCCCGCCGGGAGGACCGGGCCGGACTGCTGGTGGTCGCGGCCGGGTGCGTGGTCGGGTTCCCGCTGCTCACCACGCTCGCCCTGGAGCTCTCCTCGGCCACCCACTCCGCCGTGGTGATCGGCCTGCTGCCGCTGGCCACCGCCGTCTTCGCCGTGCTGCGCAGCGGCGCCCGTCCGGCCCGGGCCTTCTGGTGGGCGGCGCTGGCGGGCGCGGCGGCGGTCCTGGCCTTCACCCTGACGCAGAGCCACGGCGGGCTCGGCCTGGCCGATGCGCTGCTCTTCGCGGCGCTGCTGGTGTGTGCGGCGGGGTACGCCGAGGGCGGCCGACTGGCGCGGCGGATGCCCGGTTGGCAGGTGATCGCCTGGGGGGTGCTGGCGGCGCTGCCGGTGACCGTGCCGGTGACGGCGTTCGCGCTGGCGGCGGAACCGGTGCACGCCGGGCCGAAGGCCGTGGCCGGTCTGCTCTACCTGGCGTGGGTGTCCCAGTTCGGCGCGTTCGTGCTCTGGTACCGGGGTATGGCGTCGATCGGGGTGCCCAGGGCCAGTCAGCTCCAGCTGGCCCAGCCGCTGCTGACGCTGGGCTGGGCCGTGCTGGTGCTGGGGGAGCAGCCGTCCCCGGCCGCGCCGGTGGCGGCGCTGGCCGTGCTGGGCTGCATCGCGGTCACCCAGCGGGTCCGCGGCTGACGCGCTCGGGGGCGTCGGCCGCGGACCCGGACAGCGGGTGGCCGGTGGTGGTGGCCGGTGGTGGCGGCCGGGCGGGACGGTTACTGGATCCCGGCGGCCTTGCAGGCCGCCGCGTGCGCGGGGTCGCAGATCTGGGCGGCGGTGTAGAGGCCGCCGGCGATCACCGTGTCGTTGATCCGGGGCTTGGTGACCACGATCGGGCTGAGCAGCATCGACGGGATCTGCGCGCCGTTGCTGTCGGTCATGGCGGTGGCGACGGTGGTCACGTCCAGGCCCTTGACCAGGTAGACCGCGATGTTGGCGGCGGCGTCGGTCTCCGGTGCGTACGGCTTGAAGATCGTGTAGGCCTGCTCGCCGGTGAGCACCCGCTGGATGGCGTCCAGGGAGGCGTCCTGGCCGCCGACCGGGATGTTCTCGAGGCCGGCCTTCTTCAGGGTCTCGATGATCGACGCCGCCATGCCGTCGTTGGCGGAGTAGACGGCCTGGAAGCCGTTCTTGCCGAGCTTTCCGATGGCCTCGGTCATCTTGGCGGCCGCCACCTCGGGCTTCCACTCGCCGGACTGCTCGTAGACGATGCCCTTGACCTTGCCGTCGAGCGACTTGTGCGCGCCGGCCTTGAAGTCGGCCGCGTTCGGGTCGCTCTCCGCGCCGTTGACCATGACGACCTGCGCGTTGGCGGCCTTGTTGCCCAGCGCCTCGACCAGGGCCTGGCCCTGGAGCTCGCCGGTGCGCTTGTTGTCGAAGGAGACGTACGCGGCGACGTTGCCCGAGGCCAGGCGGTCGTACGCGATGACCTTGGCGCCCTTCTTGGCGGCCGCGTCGACCCAGGGTGCGGTGATCTTGGCGTTGACCGCGTCCAGCAGGATGACCTTGACGCCCCGCGCCAGCATGTCGTCGAACTGCTGCTTCTGGGTGCCCTCGTCGCCGTCGGCGTTGGCGTAGTCGACGGTGCACTTGGTGCACAGGCCGCTGATCGAGGACTCGATCAGCGGCTTGTCGAAGGTGTCGTAACGGGTCGACGAGGCGCGCTCGGGCAGCAGGAGACCGATGGTCTTGTTGGCGCCGGCGGACGGCGTGGAGCCGCTCGAGCCGCAGGCGGCGAGCGACAGCGTCATCGACACAGCGGCCGTGCCGACGAGCAGGCGACGCGTCATTGCGTTCATGGTGGGTGGTGCCTCCCTGACAGCGCCGCAGCCTGCGGCGAGTGAAGGGGAGTCAAGCTGGCACCCCGATGTGACGTCAATAATTAAAGCATCCCACTTACAATGTCGACCAAGTCGTTACATTCTTGAATGATCTTCCCTTGTGACCTGCGGAGACGTCGGGCCCCCGAATTCGGATAGGTCAAGCCTTCAAGGCAGGTGCCCAACTCCCCCCTCCCGGAGGGGAGCCGGGCCCGCTACCGCTCGGCCCGGACCACCAGGAAGACCCCGCTCACCACGATCGCGCCGCCCAGCAGGACCGGCCAGGTCAGCGGCTCGGCCAGGACCAGCCACCCCAGCAGCACGGCCACCACCGGATTGACGTACGCGTAGGTCGCCACCAGCGACAGCGGCGCGCGCTGGAGCAGCCAGGCGTACGCCGTGAAGGCGATCAGCGAACCGAAGACGACCAGGTAGGCCAGGGCGGCCCAGGAGCGGCCGGAGACGGCCGCCGGGTCGAAGTACTGCGGTTCGTGCCGCACCACCGCGAGCAGCCCGGCGCCGAGGCCGGCGGCCGCCATCTCGTACACGCTGGCCGCCATCGCATTGGCCGGCATCTCCAGCCGGCCCGCCAGGAACGAGCCGAAGGCCCAGATCAGCGCCCCCAGCACCACCGACAGCAGGCCACCGAGCCTCACCTGGCCGCTCAGCCCCGGCGAGGTCAGCACCACCAGGCCGGCCAGCCCGAGCAGCACCCCGGCCAGCGTCGCCACCGCCGGCCGGCGGCCGCCGGCCAGGTTCAGCACCACCACCCACAGCGGCACGCTCGCCACCAGCAGCGCGGCCATCCCGGACGGCACCGAGCGCTCCGCCAGGACCACCAGCCCGTTGCCGCCGACCAGCAGCAGCAGGCCGACCAGCACCGCCGAACCGAGCTGGCGCCGGGTCACCCGCAGCGCGCCCACGCCCTGTCGCCAGACCAGCAGCAGCGCCAGCAGCGGCGCCGCGGCGGAGAACCTGGCACTGGCCGAGAGGAGCGGCGGCATGGTCTCCACCACCACCCGGATGGCCAGGTAGGTGGAGCCCCACACCACGTACACGATGCCGAGCGCCGCCCACACCGCCCCGCCGATCCTGGGCGGCCCGACCGTGGCGGCGGCGGTCGACCCGGGGGCGAGGGTCTCCGCCGGCCGCTGCGGAACCGAGGATGACATGTGCGACTCCCGAGTTTGGTCCTGTTGGGTCCTTGCGCGGGTATGAGACCACATCCACGGCCGGACGTACACGCAGCCCCCACCCCGGCTCGCCCGCTCCCGCGGCCCCGGCGCGGCCGGCCCGGTGCGCCGACCGGATGAACGCCGCCCGGCCGGGGTGCGCCCGCCCGCCGCGACGGCGTGAGCGGGTGGTACGGATGGGAGCCGTCCCGGCGGGGCCGATCCGAGGTGAGGTGCGGGTGGACTGGTTCGCGGCACCCGAGTACTGGTTCGCCCGGGAGGTCTTCCAGCGGCTGCTGGCCGCCGTCTACCTGACCGCCTTCCTCACCGCCGTCGCCCAGTTCCGCGCCCTGATCGGCGAACACGGCATGCTCCCGGTGCCCCGCTTCACCGCCCGCGTCCCCGCCCGCCGAGCCCCCGGACTGTTCCACCTGCACTACTCGGACCGGGCCTTCGCAGCCGTCTGCTGGACCGGCGCCGCGCTCACCGCCGCCCTGCTCGCCGGCGCCGACGACCTGCTGCCGCTCTGGGCCGCGATGCTGCTCTGGGCGGTCCCGTGGGTGCTCTACCTCTCCATCGTCAACGTCGGCCAGACCTGGTACGCCTTCGGCTGGGAGTCCCTGCTGCTGGAGACCGGCTTCCTGGCCGTCTTCCTCGGCAACGACGACACCGCGCCGCCGGTCCTCGGCATGTGGCTGCTGCGCTGGCTGCTGTTCCGGGTCGAGTTCGGCGCCGGACTGATCAAATGGCGCGGCGACCGCTGCTGGCGCGACCTCACCTGCCTCTACTACCACCACGAGACCCAGCCGATGCCGGGCCCGCTCAGCTGGTTCTTCCACCACCTGCCCCGGCCGCTGCACCGCGTCGAGGCGGCCGCCAACCACGTGGTCCAGCTGGCCGTCCCGTTCGGCCTCTTCCTGCCCCAGCCGGTCGCGAGCATCGCCGGCGCCCTGATCACCGCCACCCAGCTCTGGCTGGTGCTCTCCGGCAACTTCGCCTGGCTGAACTGGCTCACCATCGCCCTCGCCCTGTCCGCCGTCGACGCCCGCCACCTCCCACTGCCCGCCGCCCCCGGCCACCGGGCCGGACCGCACTGGTACGAAGCACTGGTGATCGCCCTGACCGTGCTGATCGCCGCCCTCAGCTACTGGCCCGCCCGCAACCTGTTCTCGCGCCACCAGCAGATGAACCGCTCCTACAACCGCCTCCACCTGGTCAACGCGTACGGCGCGTTCGGCACGGTGGGCCGACTGCGCCACGAGGTCGTGCTCGAAGGAACCGACGAGCCCGTCGTCACCCACGCCACCGGCTGGCGCGAGTACGGCTTCAAGGGCAAGCCCACCGAACCCGGCAGGACGCCCCGTCAGTTCGCGCCGTACCACCTGCGGCTCGACTGGCTGATGTGGTTCGCCGCGATCTCACCCTCCTACGCCGGGCCCTGGTTCGACTCCTTCGTGGCCAGACTCCTGGTCAACGACCGCGACACCCTCGCCCTCCTGCGCCACAACCCGTTCCCCGGCGCGCCGCCCACCTTCGTCCGGGCACGGCTCTACCGCTACCGGTTCACCTCATGGAGCGAACGCCGGGCCACCGGGGACTGGTGGCACCGCACCCCGGTCCGCGACTACCTCCGCCCGGTGAGCCGTCACGACGTGGCCCACCTGCTGCCCCGGCGGCACCGGTGAACCCGCCCGGCACGACCGGTGTCCGGGTGGCGCCCGGCGGCGCGGGGAGTTATAAGGGCCCCGGTGCGTGCGTGCCTCGAACGCTCACCCGTATCCTGGCCTCCCGCGCCGCGCGAGCCGGGCTGCTCGCGACGCCCCGACACCGCCGAACGTTCCCCGCCAGCCCCCCGCCAGAACCGGACCAGCCATGACAGTGCGCTTTCTGAACGACGCCGACGCCACGGTGCCGGCCCCAGCGGAGACCCCCGACGGCGAAGGCCGCCGGAGCACCCGTGAGGAGCTCGGTCGGTACGCCGAGCAGGGTGGCTTCACCCTGACCACCGACACCAACCCCTGGATCGAGGCCGCAGACCACGTCGCCGGACCGGAGGAGGCCCGCGCCGCCTCCACGGTGCTGGCCGAGCTGCGCAACGGAGACATCCGCGCCGTCGGCGCGGCGGTCACCGGACTCGCCACCAAGGCCGGACTGAACATCCCCGAGACCCTGAACGGCCTCGACCTGCTGCTCGACCTCTTCCAGCGGGTCCAGCGCACCTCGGGCACCCTCAGCGCCGACGCCTACGACGCCGACCTGGACCAGCTCACCGCAGCCACCGCGGACGGCCGTTGGCGCAAGCAGCAGGGCATCAGCCTGCCGCTCGGACGCCGCTGGTCGCTGCGGTCCAAGGCCAAGGGCCTCACCGTCGGCGGCCGCACCAGCCGTACCGACCTGCACGCCGCGCTGCTGGCCGCCTCCGCGGTCCGCACCGACTGGGCGGCCCTGTCCGAGGACGAGGCCACCGCCAAGCCGGTCGTGCCGGTCGGCGGCACCCTGATCACCGAGACCGCGCAGGCCGTCGAATCCCTCGGCACCGCCGTCCGCGCGCTCGGCCGCCTGCTGCCCGAGCGCGACCTGCCGGCCCTGCCGCTCGGTGAACTCGCCGACCTCGTCGACCGCCTGGCCGCCGACGAGGGCACCCTCTACCGCCTGCCCGCCCTCCGCGCCCTCCGCGAGGAGCTGGCCGCGGACGACCTGGAGCCCCTGCTCACCGAGCTCACCGAGCGCCAGGCCGACCGCGAGGCGGCGCTCGCCGCCTACGACCGCCACGTCGGCACCGACGAGCAGACCGCCCGGCAGGCACTCGCGGCGGGGCCGCGGGACGGCGAGGACGCGGCGGCGGAGGCCGTGGCGGAGGTCGAGGTCGACGCTGACGCCGAGGCCGTCGAGGCCGCGGTTGACGCTGCGCCGGTCGTCGAGGTCGAGGCCGAGGCCGAGCCGGTGGCCGAGGTCGAGGCCGAGGTCGTTGAGGCCGCTGTCGAGACTGAGGTTGAGGTTGCCGCCGAGGTGGAGGCCGAGCCGGTGGCCGAGGCCACCGAGGTCGAGCCTGTCGCGGAGGCTGCGCCGGTCGTCGAGGCCGAGGCCGAGCCCGTTGCGGAGGTCGAGGCCGAGGTTGTTGAGGCCGCTGTCGAGACCGAGGTCGAGGTTGCCGCCGAGGTGGAGGCCGAGCCGGTCGCGGAGGCTGCGCCGGTCGTCGAGGTTGAGGCTGAGCCCGTTGCGGAGGTTGAGATCGAGGTCGTTGAGGCCGCCGCCGAGACCGAGGTTGAGGTGGTTGCCGAGACCACCGAGGTTGAGCCCGTTGAGGAGGCTGCAGCGCCGGCCGTCAAGGCCGAGGTCGAAGCTGAGCCCGTTGCCGAGGTCGAGCCGGTAGCCGAGGTTGAGCCGGTCGCGGAGGTCGAGGCCGAGGTCGTTGAGGCCGCTGTCGAGGCTGAGCCGGTCGCCGAGGTCGAGCCGGTAGCCGAGGTTGAGCCGGTCGCGGAGGTCGAGGCCGAGGTCGTTGAGGCCGCTGTCGAGGCTGAGCCGGTCGCCGAGGT
>NZ_JBEZIR010000032.1:0-31581 GCF_040651175.1 Kitasatospora sp. NPDC048540 | reverse complement strand
CGAGACGGTTGCCGACGTTGAGCCGGTTGCCGTCGAGGAGCCGGTGGTCGCGGAGGTTGTGGCCGAGCCCGCCGTCGAGGTTGAGGTCGAGGTCGCGGCGGAGGAGCCGAAGGCCGAGGCCGGGCGGCCGGAGAAGCCGGAGCTCACGCCGGGCCGTCCCATCACCGCGTACTCCGCCGCCGAGCTGACCGCCCTGGTCCGCTGGATCGACACCGACGGTGTGGAGCGTTCGGACGACGAGCTGCTGCGGGCCGCGATGAAGGAGCTGGGCTTCGGCCGGCTCGGGCCCCGGATCAAGGAGGCGCTTGGCGCCGCCGTCACCGAGGCCCGCGCCTGATCCGAAGGCCGTAGGCCGTTCCCGCTGGTCCTGACCGTGCCCGCCCGGGTGATCGCCACCCGGGCGGGCACGGTCGTCCCTACGGGGCGGCGGTCATTCGCCGATGTCCTCGGACCACAGGTCCGGCCGCGCGGTGATGAACCCGTTCATCATGCGGACGCAGTCGGGGTCGTCCAGCACCGTGATGCCGACCCCGTGCTCGGCCAGCCAGGCCTGGCCGCCCTCGAAGGTCCTGGCCTCACCGATCACCACCTGTCCGATCCCGAACTGCCGGACCAGCCCCGAGCAGTACCAGCACGGCGCGAGGGTGGTGACCATCGTGGTGTGCCGGTATCCGCGCAGCCGGCCGGCGGCCCGGAAGGCGGCCGTCTCGGCGTGCATCGAGGGATCGCCGTCCTGCACCCGGCGGTTGCGGCCGCGTCCGAGCAACTCGCCGTCCGCCCCGAACAGTGCGGCGCCGATCGGGATCCCGCCCTCGGCGAGCCCGGCCCTGGCCTCCTCGACCGCCACCGCCAGCATCCGACCGACGTCCACCACGGCCCACCGCCTTCATCGACCCAGACCTGCCTGCCCGCGTCCGGGCCGCCCCACACCTCATCTTCGGACCCCGCGCCGCGCGGCCGCCCGCGCCGCACCGGCGGCTCGGCCCGGCCGTTCGTTCCCGCGGAATTCACGCGCGGAATTCGTACGGGTGTCACACCGCGTCACGGGACGGGCAAGATCCGGCGGCGGGTTGGATGGGCCGCGCGCCACGACCACCGCTCGTACGTCCGTTCACCCGGCCGGGGCCACCTTCCGCCGGTGCGGCTCCCTGCGCCCGGAGGCCGGGAGCCCCTCGACAGTGCGATTGCTGGACACCGTCACCGTCCCGGTCGGCACCCGCTACGACGGCGGCTGCCGTCCGCAGGAAGCCCCGGCGTCCCAGAACAATTCGACCCGTCATATCTTCACTTCGCTCCACGTGTTCGAGCGCGAACGTTCCACCGTGCCCGCTCCCGCTCCGACCACGGCCCGCCCCGGCGCGGTTCACGCCGTCACACGCCGTCGCCGGAGCCGGCCCCGGGATCCGCCGGATGACGGCCGTCGCGACCCCCGTAGGCTGCGGGTATGCGAGATTTTGCGGCGGGGGTCGGCTATCTGTTCCAGGGGCAGCGCTGGGTGGCGCGGCACGGCCGGTGGTGGGGGTTCGGGATGATTCCCGCGCTGATCACGCTGGTCGGGTACGTGGCGGCGCTGGCCGCGCTGGTGGTGTGGTCGGGCGACGTGGCCGACTGGGCGACGCCGTTCGCGGACCACTGGACCTCGCCCTGGCAGGGCCTGCTGCGCGGGCTGGTGGTGGTGGCGATGGTGGCCGGCGGTGGGCTGCTGGCGCTGGTGACGTTCACGGCGGTGACGCTGCTGGTCGGGCAGCCGTTCTACGAGTCGCTGTGCGAGAAGGTGGACGCGAGCGAGGGCGGCGCCCCGCCGGCCCCGGACGTGCCGCTCTGGCGTGAGCTGCTGGTGTCGGCCCGCGACAGCCTCCAGGTGCTGCTGCGGGTGGCGGGTCTCGGGTTGCTGCTGTTCGCCGCCGGGTTCATCCCGGTGGTGGGCCAGACCGTGGTGCCGGTGCTCGGGGTCTGCGTGTCCGGGTACTACCTGACCGCCGAACTGTCGGCGGTCGCGCTCCAGCGCCGGGGGATCGGCCAGCGCGAGCGGCTGCGGCTGCTGCGCCGCCGGATGCCGCTGGCGCTGGGCTTCGGGGCCGGTGTGACGCTGCTGTTCCTGGTGCCCTTCGTGACGGTGCTGGCGATGCCGGGGGCGGTGGCCGGCGCCACCCTGCTGGGCCGGGAGCTGGCCGCGCCGCAGCCCGAGGACGAGCCCGAGGACGAGCCGGAGGACCGGCCCGAGGGTCACCCCGGGACGGTCGCGGAACAGCCGGTCGACTTCTCCAAGGAATAGGACGGGAATGGCAGGTGCGGCCAATTATTCGAATTCCCGGAGAATTTGACAGTGCGTCCGCCGGTGCACGATAAATCTCCTCATGAGTGCACCGGTGCGCACCGATTTCCCGTCCGGGGCCGATCTGGCCGATCCGGAGTTCTGGCGGCGGCCGGCCGCCGAGCGGTCCGAGGCGTTCGCCCGGCTGCGCGCGCTGGAGCGCCCGGTGGTCTTCACCGACCGGGCCACCGGCCGTGGTTTCCACGCGCTGGTCCGGCACGCCGACGTGGTGGCGGCCAGCCGGACGCCGGAGGTGTTCCTGAGCGGGCCCGGGGTGACCACGCCGGAGCCGGCCCGCTGGGTGCGGGCGGTGTTCGGCGACTCGATGGTCAACCTGGACGATCCGCGCCACGCCGACCTGCGCCGCATCGTGTCCCGCGCGTTCACCCCGCGGCTGATCGCGCGGGTCGAGGACGACATCCGGGCGGTGGCCGCGCGGATCGTCGACGAGGTGGTCGAGCGCCGGCCGCAGGATTTCGTCACCGCGGTCGCCGCCGAGCTCCCGTACCAGGTGATCTGCAACATGATGGGCATTCCCGAGCGCCAGCGCCGGGAGATCCTGGCGCAGGTCAACCACGCCTCCGAGCACACCGGGGTGGCCCGCAGCCGGATCCGGGTGCCCGGCCGGGGCCTGCGGGCGCTGGCCCGGATGCAGGGGGTGATCGCCGCGCTCGGACGGGAGCGCCGCCGCCACCCGACCGACGACCTGATCTCCGCGCTGGTCACCGCGGACGTGGACGGCCGCCGCCTCAACTCCCGTGAGCTGGGCGCCTTCTTCTCGTTGCTGCTGGTGGCCGGGGTGGAGACCACCCGCAACGCGCTCGCCCACGGACTGCACCTGCTGACCGAACACCCGGAGCAGCGCGCCCTGCTGACCGCCGACCTCGACGGCCGGATCGGCGGTGCGGTGGAGGAGATCGTCCGGCACAGCACCCCGATCATCCAGTTCCGCCGCACCCTGGCCGCCGACCACGTGCTCAACGGCGCGCCGCTGGCCGCGGGCGACAAGGTGGTGCTGTTCTTCGGTTCGGCCAACCGCGACGAGGCGGTCTTCACCGATCCGGAGGCCTTCGACATCACCCGCTCGCCCAACCCGCACCTGGGGTTCGGCGGCGGCGGCCCGCACTTCTGCCTCGGCGCCCACCTCGCCCGGCAGGAGATGAAGGCGCTCTACCGCGAGCTGTTCACCCGGCTCCCGGACGTCCGTTCCGTGGGCGGGCCGGAGCTGGTCCCGTCCAGCTTCGACCACCGCGTAAGGTCGCTGCGCTTCACCTTCACACCGCCCGCCTGAGCGGTCACTCCACACCGCCCGCCCGATCGGTCACTTCACACCGCCCGCCTGAGCGGTCACTCCACACCGCCCCCCGAGCAGCCACTTCACACCGCCCGCCCGAGCGGCCACCCCCGCTTCGTACGGTTGTGCCGCGCCCGTTGTCCGAACCGGCGGGCGCCGCCGCCCCGCCGTGCGTCCTACCGTTCCGGGACCACGAACGAGGAGAGGCGGCTGCGGTGGACCGTTCCACGCCCGACTGGCTGATTCACGACTACCGCGAGGACGACCTGGCGGCGGTCGTCCACCTGATCGACACCACCGCCGAGCTGGGCCAGGAGTCGGTGTTCTCGCTGGCCGAGTGCATCACCGCGCTCACCTCCCGGCAGCCCGCGGTGGTCGCGGTCAGCCGGGGCGTGCCGATCGGCGCGGCCCTCGCCCACCTGGCCGGTGACCGGGCCTGGGTGATGCGGATCGCCATCGCCCCCGCCTGGCGCGGCCGGGGCCTGGCCAGCGCGCTGCTGCGCGAGCTGGAACGGCGGCTGGTCGCGCAGCACGTCCGCCGGATCGCGTACGTGCTGCCGGAGGAGGAGCTGCTCGGCGAGGGCCTGCGCAACGCCGGGTACGCCCGCCGCCCGGCGGTCGCGTACTTCGAGAAGACCGAGCCCGCGGCCGGTCCGGCGGCGGGCCTGCTGGAGGAGCTCGGCGGGCGGCTGCTGCCGGGTGACCTGTGGGACAAGGTGGCCGGCATGGAGGCCGAGAAGACCCTGATCGAGCGGCGGGTGGTGCTCCCGCTGGCGGAGCCCGAGCGGGCCGCCCGGCACGGGGTGCGGCCGCCGCGCGCGATCGCGCTGTTCGGGCCGCCCGGCACCGGCAAGACGACCTTCGCGCGGGCCGTCGCCTCCCGCCTCGGCTGGCCGTTCGTCGAGCTGCTGCCGTCCCGGCTCGCGGACGAGGGCAACCTCGCCGCCGCCCTGCGGTCCGCCTTCGCCCGGATCGCCCAGCTGGAGCGGGTACTGGTCTTCATCGACGAGGTCGAGGAGATCGCCCCCACCAGGACCGAGGGCGTCGCGGGCGGGATGCACGGGGTGACCAACGAGCTGCTCAAGCTGATCCCGGGCTTCCGCGAGGGCGAGGAACGGCTGCTGGTCTGCGCGACCAACTCGATCCGCTCGCTGGACCCGGCGTTCCTGCGACCGGGCCGCTTCGACTACGTGATCCCGATCGGCACCCCGGACGCCGCCGCGCGGGCCGCCATCTGGTCGCGCTACGCCACGGCGGGCCAGGACGTGGACCTCGACGCGCTGGTGGCGGCGAGCGAGCTGTTCACCCCGGCCGACATCGAGCACGCGGCCCGGATCGCCGCCCAGACCGCTTTCGAACGGGACCTCGGCGGCAGCGGTACCGGGGCGGCGGGCGCCACCACCGCGGACCACCTGGCGGCGATGGCCCAGTGCCGTCCGACGGTGACCCCCGCGATGACCGAGGAGTTCACCGCCGACATCGGCTCGCACGCCCGGGTCTGACGGCGGGGCCGGGCGCCGAGGCACGCGTCCCGGGGTCAGGCGCCGGGGTGGGCCCCGACCGCGTCCCGGATCTGCTCGCCGAGGCCGCCGTCCCGCCGGGCGCAGTTGGCGCAGCAGAAGAACTTCCCCGACACCTCGACGCCGTGTCCGACGATCCGTACCTGGCAGTACTCGCAGCGCGGCGCGAGCTTCTCCATCGCGCACTCGAAGCTGTCGAAGGTGTAGGTGTCCCCGGACACCGTCTTGATCTCGAAGGCCAGCCAGTAGTCGTTCTTGCACACCACACAGACCGCCATGACCGTGACTCCCTCTGCTCGGCTAGGCGCCGGCCGCACACCGGCCGGCGCCCTTCGAGTCTTCGGCCGCCCGCGACACCCGGCAAATCGACCCGCCGCGGAACGGATACTGGAAGGTGAGGGGGCCGCCCTGCCCGAGGAGACCTCGATGATCGTCCGAATCTGGGAGGCGCACGTCGCGCCCGGCCGTGCCGACGCGTTCTGCCGTCAGCTGGAGGAGGAGGTGCTGCCGCAGATCCTCGCCACCGACGGCTGCCTCGGCGGCGAGCTGATGAGAGCGGTGGTCGAGGGTGACCACCGGGTGCTGATGATCACGCGCTGGGAGGGCGAGGACGCGCTCTTCGCCTACGCCGGCCGGATGTGGCGGATCCGGCCGGTCTGGGCCGAGGGCGAGCTGAACTACCTGGAGCACCCGCCCAAGGTCGCCCACTACCGCCCGTTCCCCTGAACGCCGGCCCGGTCAGACCCCGGTCAGACCCCGGTCGGCAGCTCGCGGACCCGGCTGCGCAGCCGCAGTGCGGTGACGGTCTCCACCACGCCCAGCACCACGAGCCCGCAGCCCGCCAGGATGGCCAGTGCGGTGACGGAGTGCACCGGCCAGATCATCAGCAGCACCCCGGCCGCCACGTTCAGGATCCCGGCGAAGATCTGCCAGCCGCGGGCCGGCATCCCCGGGTCGGAGCCGGCCGCGACCAGTTGGGTGATCCCGCGGAACAGCCAGCCGATGCCGATCCAGATGCCCAGCAGGACGAGGGTGCGCACCGCGTCCCGGAAGCAGAGCAGCCCGAGCAGCACGCACAGGGCGCCGCTGATGAAGGCCAGCACCCGCAGTGCCGTCTCCCGGTGCGTGCCGAACGCGGCGACCAGTTGGAAGACCCCGATCACCAGCAGGTAGATGCCGAACAGCACGCCGACCACCCACAGGGTCTGCTTCGGCCAGACGAGGACGATCACGCCGAGGGCGAGCGAGGCGAGTCCGGCCGCCAGCACCGCCTGCCAGGCGGCCTTGGCCAGCTGTTGGAGGGGACCCTCGGTGGGGGTGTAGGGGGCGGCCATCGGCGGGGCTCCTGACGGGTGGAGGGAGGGGACCCTTCCCACTCTCCCGGCCGGTCCGGGCGGCCCGCGCGTCCCGTTCGGCCGTCCGGATGATCCGTCAGGACCGCCGGTGATGGTCCGTCAGTCATCTGCTGTCCAACCGCTACGCCATTCGGGGGACGTAGAATCCGGTCCCATGACGGAGGCAGGGCAGGGGGACCCTCGGACCGGGCCGTTGGCCGGGCACTACATCGTCTGCGGCGGCAACGCGCTGGCGCACCGGCTGATCGTGGAGCTGATCGAGCACTACGAGGTGCCGGTGGTGGCGCTGGTGCCGGACCGCGGGCGTGACCACGGGCCGCGGATCGAGCAGCTGCCGGGCGTCGCCGAGGTGCTGGAGTTCAGCACCGTCTCCGAGGAGGCGCTGCGCGCCGCCGGGGTGGACGGCGCGCGCGGGGTGGCCCTGATGGACGGCACCGACCAGGAGAACATCCACGCCGCACTGACCGCGCAGGGCCGCAATCCCGGTATCCGGATCGTGCTGCGGATGTTCAACCAGCGGCTCGGCGAACACCTGGAGATGCTGCTGGCCAACTGTGCGGCGCTGTCCGGCTCGGCGACCGCCGCCCCGGCCTTCGCCAACGGCGCGCTCGGGCGGCCGGGTTCGGTCCGGGTCGGCGACCACTACCTGTACGTCGCGTACGGCCAGGAGATCGACGGCAGCCAGATCTGCCTGGTCGCCGACCGGATCGACCGGCAGGACCTGAGCCGGCTGCGGCTGCTGCCGGACGCCGGCGGCCGCGCGGCCGAGTTCATCGCGCTGGCCCGCCGGCTGGGCTCCGAGGGGCCGATCGAGCTCGGTTCCCCGGCCTCGCCGGACGCCGCCGAGGACCGCGGCGAGGTCGCCGTGCTGCAGACCCTGACCAGCGAGCCGCCGGTACGGATCCCGTGGTGGAAGCGGGCCCGCTGGTGGCTGCAGGACGTCCTGCGGTACTTCACCAGCGTCCGCCTGCGGCTGGTGCTGACCACCGCGCTGGCCGCCGTGCTGATCGGCGGCTACGTGATCTGGCACTACGGCGGCAGCCTCGGCTGGGCCGTGTACTTCACCCTGCTCGACCTGGCCGGTGCCGCGCAGCCGGACCAGCCGGGCCTGGACACCCCGGGCGGGCCGTGGGTGCGGCTGGCCCAGGTGGTGGTCACCTTCTGCGGGATCACCTTCGTGCCGGTGGCGACCGCCATCGTGGTGGACATGCTGGCCACCGGACGGCGGGGGCTGCCCAGGGCGCCCGGCTCCCGGACCAGGGACCACGTGGTGGTGGTGGGCCTCGGCAACGTCGGCACCCGGGTGGCCGCCCTGGTGCACGAGACCGGGGTGCCGGTGGTCTGCATCGAGCGCGATCCGCAGGCCCGGGGCATCGCGGCGGTCCGGGCGCTCGGCCTGCCGGTGCTGGTCGGCGACGCCCCGCTGGCGAGCCAGCTGCGCCGGGCCAGGGTCCAGTACAGCCGGGCCGTGGTCGCCGTCACCACCGATGACGCGGCCAACCTGGAGGCGGCCCTGGAGGCGCGCGCGGTACGGCCCGAAGTCCGGATCGTCGTGCGCCTGTTCGACGACGACTTCGCCCACCACGTGTACGCCACGCTGGGCAACGTGGCCTCGCGGTCGGTGTCGTACCTGTCGGCGCCGGCCTTCGCCGCCGCGCTGATGGGCCGTGAGGTGCTGGGCACCCTGTCGGTCTACCGGCACGTGCTGCTGATCGCGGAGCTGGCGGCGGAGGAGGGCAACGGGCTGGTCGGGCGGGACGTCCACCGGATCGAGAGCGAGGGCGGGGTCCGGGTGCTCGCGGTGCGGCTCGCCCGCAGGCCCGCCGACTACCTGTGGAACTTCGCCGACCGGGCGCACCGGCTGGCGGCCGGTGACCGGATCGTGGTGGCCGCCACCCGCAGCGGGCTGGCCCGGATCAACACCCTCGAGACGGAGGGGAGTTGACCCGGGCCGCCGGGGTCAGCGGTGGGTGAAGGACGGCGGGCGCTTCTCGGCGAAGGCCGCCATGCCCTCCTTCTGGTCGGCGGTGGCGAAGGCGGCGTGGAACAGCCGGCGCTCGAACCGGACACCCTCGGCGAGGGTGGTCTCGAACGCCCGGTTGACGCTTTCCTTCATCATCACCGCGGCCGGGGCGGACATCGCGGCCACCGTCTCCGCGACGGCCATCGCCTCGCCCAGCAGATCCGCGGCGGGGACGATCCGGGACACCAGCCCGGCCCGCTCGGCCTCCTCGGCGTCCATCATCCGGCCGGTCAGACACAGCTCCATCGCCTTGGCCTTGCCGACCGCCCGGGTGAGGCGCTGCGAGCCGCCGATCCCCGGGATCACGCCGAGCTTGATCTCCGGCTGCCCGAATTTCGCGGTGTCGGCGGCCAGCAGGATGTCGCACAGCATCGCCAACTCGCAGCCGCCGCCGAGCGCGTAGCCCGCCACCGCGGCGATCACCGGCTTGCGCAGCCGGCCCAGCTCGTCCCAGGGGCCCAGCCAGTCGTCCAGGTAGACGTCGGGGAAGCGGTTCTCCTGCATCTCCTTGATGTCGGCACCGGCGGCGAACGCCTTCTCCGAGCCGGTGATCACCAGCGCGCCGATCTCCGGGTCCCGGTCGAAGGCCTTGGCGGCGGCCACGACCTCGTTCATCAGCTGGGTGTTGAGCGCGTTGAGCGCCTTCGGCCGGTTGAGCGTGATCAGCCCGACCCGGCCCTTGCGGTCGACCAGGATCGTCTCGTAGTCGGTCATCGTCGTTGACTCCCTCTGCGCTGTGACGGTGGCTGTGCCCGTGGCTGTGCCCTGCCCGTCCATACCTTCGCGGACGCACCGGCCGGTGCGCCAGTCTCGACTGCTGAGACGGTGGTCACCCGATGCCGAGGCCGCCGCCGGGCGCCGGGGCGAAGTACCGCCGCACCTCGTCGTCGCCCACCGCGGCCAGGGTGGCGGGCCGCCAGTGCGGGTCGCGGTCCTTGTCGACCACCTGCGCCCGGATGCCCTCGACCAGGTCGTGGCCGTCCAGCGCCGCGCAGGAGATCCGGTACTCCTGCTCCAGTGTCTCGGCCAGCGAGCGGTGGCCGCGGGCCAGCCGCAGCGCCGCCAGCGTCACCTTCAGCGCGGTCGGGGACTTGCCGCGGATCTCCTCGGCGGCCTGCTTGGCCTCCGGGACCCCGCTGTCGTCCAGCCGCTCCAGGATCTCCTCCACGGTCCCGGCCGCGTAGCAGTGGTCGATCCATCCGTGCTGCGCGGCCAGCTCCGAGGCGGGCGCCGCGGTCGCGTGGGCGGCGACGGCCTCCGCGGCCGGCCGGCGGGCGAGGCCGGCGAGCAGGTCGGGCAGCGCCGCGGCCGGTACGAAGTGGTCGGCGAAGCCGCAGTGCAGTGCGTCGGCGGCGGTCATCGAACCGGCCGTCAGCGCGATGTGGGTGCCCAGCTCGCCGGGCGCGTGCGCCAGCAGGCGGCTGCCGCCGACGTCCGGCACCAGGCCGATCCTGGTCTCCGGCATCGCGACCGTGGAGCGTTCGGTGACGATCCGCAGGCTGCCGTGCGCTGAGACGCCGACGCCGCCGCCCATCGTGATGCCGTCCATCACCGCGACGTACGGCTTCGGGTAGTGCGAGATCAGCTCGTTCAGCAGGTACTCGTCCCGGAAGAACTGCCGGAAGCCCGCGCCGCCCGCCTTGGCGTCGTCGTGCATGGCCCGGATGTCGGCGCCCGCGCACAGCCCGCGCTCCCCGGCGCCGGTCAGCACCACGGTGGCGACCGTGTCGTCCGTGGCCCAGGTGTCGAGCGCCGACCGCAGGGCCCGCAGCATGTCGTGGGTCAGCGAGTTGAGCGCCTTCGGCCGGTTCAGGGTGAGACGGCCGGCCAGGCCGTCCCGCTCGACGAGCACGTCCATCGCGGGTCCTCCAGATCATGAGGGTCGGTGCCCCCGACAGCGTAGGGCTTCCCCCGGACGGCGTCGGGCCCGCCACCTCGGGAGGTGGCGGGCCCGGCGGGGCGTCCGTGCGTTACGGGACGATCCGGCCGTAGACCTCGCCGAAGCCGATCCGGGTGCCGTCGGGGCCCGGGGCGGTGGCGGTGACGGTGACCTCGTCGCCGTCCTCCAGGAAGGTGCGGGTGGTGCCGTCGGGGAGCTTGACCGGGTTCTCGCCGTTCCAGGTGAGCTCGATCAGCGCGCCGCGGCTGTCCGGCTCGGGCCCGCTGACGGTGCCGGAGGCGTACAGGTCGCCGGTGCGCAGCGAGGCGCCGTTGACCGTCAGGTGCGCCAGCTGCTGGGCGGCCGTCCAGTACATCGCGGCGAACGGCGGCCGGGAGACCGGGTGGCCGTTGAGCTCGACCTCCATCGCCAGGTCCAGGCCCCAGGGCTCGGCGGCCCGGTCGTCCAGGTACTCCAGCGGCTCCACGTCGCGGGCCGGCGGGGTGACCCGGGCGTGCTCCAGGGCGGCCAGCGGCACCACCCAGGGCGAGACGGAGGTGGCGAAGGACTTGCCGAGGAACGGGCCGAGCGGCACGTACTCCCAGGCCTGGATGTCGCGCGCGGACCAGTCGTTGAGCAGCAGCACGCCGAAGACGTGGTCGGCGAAGTCGGCCAGCGCGACCCGGCTGCCGAGCTCGGTCGGGGTGCCGACCACGAAGCCGACCTCGGCCTCGATGTCGAGCCGGCGGGAGGGCCCGAAGGTGGGCGCCGGGTCGGTGGGCGCCTTGCGCTGTCCGTGCGGGCGGACCACCGGGGTGCCGGAGACCACCACCGTGCCGGCCCGGCCGTGGTAGCCGATCGGCAGGTGCTTCCAGTTCGGGGTGAGCGGCTCGGTACCGGGGCGGAACAGCTTGCCCAGGTTGGTCGCGTGGTGCTCGGAGGCGTAGAAGTCGACGTAGTCGGCGACCTCGAACGGCAGGTGCAGCTCCGCGTCGGCCAGGTCCACCAGGTTGGGGGTGACCGCGGGCCGGTACGCCTCGTCGGTGAGCCACTCGGTGATCGCCGCCCGGACCGAGGTCCAGGTCGAACGGCCCGCCGCCATCAGCGGGTTGAGGCTGTCCGCGTCCAGCAGCACGGACGGCGCGCCGGCCGCGCGGGCGGTCGCGCCGAGGTCCAGGACCTGCTCGCCGATCCGTACGCCGATCCGCCGCCGGCCCGGCCGGTCGGGGGCGGTGAAGACGCCGTACGGCAGGTTGTGGATGCCGAACGGGGACTCGGCCGGGACGGCGAGCCAGGTGGTGGCGGTCAACGGTCCTCCTGTGGTGCGGGTGCGGTGAGCAGACCGAGCGCGGCCAGGTCCTCGAGCGGCTCGGCGATGCTGCAGGTGCCGAACGCGGTGAAGCGGGCGCGCACCTGCTCGACCTGGTGGTCCGTCAGCTCGCGGGCGGCGGCGGCCAGCAGCGCGCCGGAGCGTTCGGCCAGCGCCTCGGCGGCGAGCTTCGCGTCCGGCCCGGCCGCGGCGGCCAGCAGCACGTTCAGGAAGCCGTGGTGCTCGAAGCCGGTCACCGGGTCGGTGTGCCGGACGGCGTGGTGCAGTCCGGCCGTGCACTTGTACGGCAGGCCGCGCTCGGCGCAGCCCGCCAGGAAGTCGGCCAGCTCGGCCTCCGAGGGGAACGCCCCGGCGGCCAGGCCGCCGGTACGGAACTTGGCCCGGTACGGCGTGCCGGCCAGCACGTCCAGCGCGGCCGGCAGGCCCTCGCCGCGCGGCAGTTCCACGGCCGCCTCCACACCGGCCGGCAGCTGCGCGGCCAGCGCGGCGACCGCCGTCCGGACGTCCGGGTCGGCCAGTTCCACACCGGCGACGGTCAGCCCGTCGGCGGCGGCCAGCGCGGGCGCCAGCTGGCTGCTGCCCCCCGGCAGCACCAGGGCGACCTGCTGCGGCGCGCCCGCCGGCACGGCGGTCAGCTCGGCCAGCCGGCCCGCGCCGACCAGGAACGGGCCGACCGCCTCCGCGTACCAGGCACTCCGGTGCGCGGCGTGGGCCGGTACGGCTTCGGGCAGCGGCAGGTCCCCCGGTGGGAAGAGCGCCGCGTCGTCGAACAGCCCCCGGTAGAGGGCGGGTACGGTCACCGCTGCGGCCCGCGGCCGGACCAGGTCCAGGCGTAGTTCGGGTCCTCGCTGGCGGTGCCGGCCTCGCCGAGCTCCAGCGGGCGGAAGGTGTCCACCATGACCGCCAGCTCGTCGAAGAACTCCGCGCCGATCGAGCGCTCGTAGGCGCCCGGCTGCGGTCCGTGGGTGTGGCCGCCGGGGTGCAGCGAGATCGAGCCCTGGGCGATGCCGGAGCCCTTGCGGGCCTCGTAGTCGCCGCCGCAGTAGAACATCACCTCGTCGCTGTCCACGTTGGCGTGGTAGTACGGCACCGGGATGGACAGCGGGTGGTAGTCGACCTTGCGCGGCACGAAGTTGCAGATCACGAAGTTGTGGCCCTCGAAGACCTGGTGGGCCGGCGGCGGCTGGTGGATCCGCCCGGTGATCGGCTCGAAGTCGGAGATGTTGAAGGCGTACGGGTACAGGCAGCCGTCCCAGCCGACCACGTCGAACGGGTGGTGCGGCACGGTGTACCGGGTGCCCACCACACCGTTGGTACCGCGGTGCTTGACCAGCACGTCCACGTCCGTGCCCTCGACCAGCAGCGGCCCCGCCGGCCCGCGCAGGTCCCGCTCGCAGTACGGCGCGTGCTCCAGCAGCTGGCCGAACCGCGAGAGGTATCGCTTGGGCGGGGTGATGTGGCTGTTGGCCTCGATGCAGTACGCGCGCAGCGGCGCGTCCGGCGCGGGCACCCAGCGGTGGGTGGTGGCCCGGGGGATGATCACGTAGTCCCCCTGGCCGACCTCCAGGGTGCCGAACACCGTCTCGACCGTGCCCGAGCCGGACTCCACGTAGACGCACTCGTCGCCCAGCCCGTTGCGGTACAGCTCGCTCGGCGCGCCGGCCGCGACGTAGCTGATCCGCACGTCGGCGTTGCCGAGCACCAGCCGGCGCCCGGTCACCACGTCGGTGTCCTTCCACTCCTCGCCCTCGCTCAGCGTGTGCAGCTTGAGGTGGCGGGGGATCAGCGGGAGGTTCGGCGTGGTGCGCTGGTCCGGCAGCTCCCAGGGCCGGGCGTCCACGATCGCCGAGGGGATGCCCCGGTGGTAGAGCAGCGAGGAGTCGGAGGTGAAGCCCTCCTCACCCATCAGCTCCTCGTAGTAGAGGCCGCCCTCGGGGGTGCGGTGCTGGGTGTGCCGCTTGGGCGGGATGCTGCCCAGCTGCCGGTAGTGCGCCATCGTGGAGTCTCCTCAGGGGCTCAGAGGTTGCCGCGCTTGTCCTGCTCGCGCTCGATGGACTCGAAGAGCGCCTTGAAGTTGCCCTTGCCGAAGCCCAGCGAACCATGCCGCTCGATGAACTCGAAGAACACCGTCGGCCGGTCGCCCTGGGGCTTGGTGAAGATCTGCAGCAGGTAGCCGTCCTCGTCGCGGTCGACCAGGATGCCGCGCTTCTTCAGCTCCTCGACCGGCACCCGGACCTTGCCGATCCGCTCACGCAGCTCGGGGTCGTCGTAGTACGAGTCGGGGGTGGCCAGGAACTCCACGCCGCGCGAGCGCAGCACGTCCACGGTGGTGAGGATGTCGTTGGTGGCGAGCGCCAGGTGCTGGCAGCCGGGGCCGCCGTAGAACTCCAGGTACTCGTCGATCTGCGACTTCTTCTTGGCGATGGCGGGCTCGTTCAGCGGGAACTTCACCCGGTGGTTGCCGCTGGCGACCACCTTGCTCATCAGCGCGGAGTACTCGGTGGCGATGTCGTCGCCGACGAACTCCGCCATGTTCACGAAGCCCATGACCTTGTTGTAGAAGCCGACCCACTCGTTCATGTGGCCGAGCTCGACGTTGCCGACCGCGTGGTCGAGCGCCTGGAACAGCCGCTTCGGGGTGCCCTCGGGCCGCTGCACCTTGGTCTCGGCGACCACGTAGCCCGGCAGGTACGGGCCGGTGTAGCGGGAGCGGTCGACCAGGGTGTGCCGGGTCTCGCCGTAGGTGGCGATGGCCGCGCGGCGCACGGTGCCGTTCTCGTCGGAGACGTCGTTCGGCTCCTCCAGGATCCGGGCGCCCTGGGCGCGGGCGTGCGCGATGCACTTGTCCACGTCCGGGACCTCGATCGCGAGGTCGACCACGCCGTCGCCGTGCCGGCGGTGGTGGTCCAGCAGCGGGCTGTCCGGGGCCACCCCGCCCTTGATCACGAAGCGGCAGGAGCCGGAGCGCAGCACGTACGCCTTGCGGTCGCGGCGGCCGGTCTCGGGGCCGGAGTAGGCGACCAGCTCCATCCCGAAGACGACCTGGTACAGCTGGGCCGTCAGGGTGGCGTTGCCGACGACGAAGACCACCGCGTCCTGGGCGATCACCGGGAAGGGGTCCTGGGCCGGGTCGTGCTCGACCAGGCCGACCAGGCGGCGCAGCTGCTCCGCGTCGAGGCCGGCCTCCAGCTCCTCGGGGGTGAGTTCAACGGCGTTGGCGGTCATCGGTGCTTCCTCCACGTCGAGGGGTCCGCGGCGCAGCAGGTGGGCGCCACCGGTTGGGCAGAGCTTGCTCCCGTCGGGCTGGTTGGGCAACAGGTCGGGTTTTCACTGATCAATGTGTACAAGGTGAGCAGCACCGGACCGTTTCTTCTGCTCAGATTGACCAGCCCTCCGGGGCTCCGCCCGGTCCTTCCCGGATCAGTCCCCGAGCCGGTCCTTGGCTCAATCCTCGAACGTGAAGTGCCGGGTGAACCACTCGGCGGCCAGCCGGGCGACCGCCGCCAGCGCACCCGGCTCCTCGAACAGATGGCCCGCCTCCGGCACCACCAGCAGCGCGCTCTCGCCCCCCAGCTCCGCCCTGGCCAGCCGGTTGAGCTCCAGGACGCCGGTGTCGGCACCGCCGACCACCAGCAGGGTCGGCGTGGTGACCGCGGCGAGCCGGGGCCCGGCCAGGTCCGGGCGCCCGCCCCGGGAGACGATCGCGGCGGGCTCGGTCCCCGGCTCGGTGGCCGCCCACAGCGCGGCGGCGGCCCCCGTACTGGCGCCGAAGTAGCCGAGCGGCAGACCGGCGCAGGCCGGGTCGGCGCGCAGCCGCCGGGTCACCTCCGCCAGCCGGCCGCCGAGCAGCGGCGGGTCGAACACCTTGCCCCGGTCCGGCTCCTCGGCCTCGGTGAGCAGGTCGAACAGCAGTGTGCCCAGGCCCGCCCGGTTGAGCGCACGGGCGACGGCCGCGTTGCGCGGGCTGCGCCGGCTGCTGCCGCTGCCGTGCGCGAACAGCACCACGCCGAGCGGCCGGCCCGGCACCAGCAGCTCCCCGGGCAGCCGCGCCCCCGGCAGGTCGAAGACCAGCTCCCGGGCGTCCGGCCCGGAGGGCTCCCGGTGCTCGGCCTCGCCCAGGCAGTCCAGCACCTCGGTGTCGGTGGTCTGCTCGAAGTCGTCGTAGAACTGCCCGATCGCCCAGAACCGGGCCGGCGTGTACGGGCAGACCAGCTCGTCGGCGGCGCCGGCCAGCCGGTCCGTCCAGTCCACCGGCGCGACCGGGACCGCCAGCACCACCCGGGCCGCGCCGCGGGCCCGCACGATCCGGCAGGCGGCCAGCGCGGTCGAACCGGTCGCCACCCCGTCGTCCACCACCACCACGGTCCGCCCGCGCACCGGTACGGCCGGGCGGCCGTGCCGGTAGCGCTCCGCGCGGCGGGCCAGCTCGGCCCGTTCCTGCCGCTCGACGGCGGCGAGCTGCGCGTCGGTGACGCCCGCGCCGCGGACCACCCGCTCGTTCACCACCCGGGCGCCGTCCTCGCCGATCGCGCCCATGCCCAGCTCGGGCTGGCTCGGCACACCGAGCTTGCGGATCACGCAGATGTCCAGCGGGGCGCCGAGCGCCCGGGCGACCTCGGCCCCGACGGGTACGCCACCCCGGGGCAGGGCCACCACCACCGGGTCGGTGGACAGCAGATGCGTCAGCCCGGCCGCCAGCCGGCGGCCGGCGTCCCTGCGGTCGGTGAAGTGCATGGCGGCGCCTCCTTCTCCACGGTACGTCCGCCACCGGGCCCGGGACCCGGGCGGGACCGGGGGTGGCCCCGCACCCGTGCGTCCGGGACACCGGGATCGCGACGGTGGAGGCCGGACCCCACACCGTGCCCTCTGCGAAGGAGCCCCACCGTGACCACATCGACCACCCCGACCACCCCGGCCACATCGGCCGCCGCGAACACCTCCGCCACCCCGGCCGCCGCGCCGGCCGACCACGGCCTGTTCACCACGGGGGAGCCGGTCAGCTCCTGGACGGTGACCACCGCCCTGCCCGTCAGCTACCAGGTCCGCTTCACCCCGCACCTGCTCGACCCGGCCGACCCCGCGCTGGCCCGGGCCGGCGGACCGGCCGGCCGGCGGCTGGTCGTCGTCGAGGCCCGGGTGCACGAGCTGTACGGCGACCGCATCCACCGTTACTTCCTGGCCCGCCGCGTGGCGTACGAGCTGTGCGTGCTGCCCGCCCACGAGCGGGTCAAGGACATGGAGTCGGTGTTCCGGGTCGCCGAGCAGATGGACCGCTTCGGCATCTCCCGGCGCGGCGAGCCGGTCATCGCGATGGGCGGCGGCGTCCTGATGGACGTGGTCGGCCTCGCCTGCAGCCTCTACCGGCGCTCCACCCCGTTCGTCCGGGTGCCCACCACCCTGATCGGCCTGGTGGACGCGGGCGTCGGCGCCAAGACCGGCGTCAACTTCGGCCGCCACAAGAACCGGCTGGGCACCTACCACCCGGCCACCGCCACCCTGCTGGACCCCGCCTTCCTGGCCACCCTGGACCACCGCCACCTGAGCAACGGCATGGCCGAGATCCTCAAGGTCGCCCTGATCAAGGACCGCCGGCTGTTCGAGCTGCTCGACGCCCACGGCCCGGACCTGGTCGCCGAACGCTTCCAGGGCCCCACGGCAGGCACCGAGGTGCTGACCCGGGCCGTGCACGGCATGCTCGAGGAGCTCCAGCCCAACCTCTGGGAGCACCGCCTGGAACGGTCGATGGACTACGGCCACTCGTTCAGTCCGACCGTCGAGATGCGGGCGCTGCCCGAACTGCTGCACGGCGAGGCGGTCTGCCTGGACATGGCCCTCACCACCGTGCTGGCCGCCCGCCGCGGGCTGCTCGACCTCGAACAGCGCGAACGCGTGCTCGCCCTGATGCGGCGGCTGCGGCTGCCCGTCTTCCACCCGCTGATGGAGCCCGACACCCTCGGCGACGCGCTCACCGACACCGTCCGCCACCGCGACGGCCGCCAGCGGCTGCCGCTGCCCGTCGGAATCGGCGACGGCTGCTTCGTCGACGACCTCACCCCGGCGGAGCTCGCCGCCGCCGCGGCCGACCTGGAGGAGCTGTCGTGCGCACCGCGGTGATCGTCGCGGACACCCGCGACCCGGTCGCCGTCCACGGCGTGCACGGCACCTCGGGACTGACCCAGTGGGCCTGCCTGGCCCGCCGGGCCGGTCTCGGCGGCGGCTGGGAGGCCGTCGAGTGGGCCAGGATCCCGCGCGGCGGCGTCAGCGGCGAGCACCTGCACACCCGTACCGAGGAGGTGTACGTCCTGCTCGCCGGCCACGGCGAGATCACCCTCGACGGCCACCCCCACCCCGTCCGGGCCGGAGACGCGGTCCTCACCCGCGTCGGTACCCGGCACGGCCTGCGCAACCTGGGCCGGCAGGCCCTGGAATGGCTGGTGATCGAAGTGACCGCCCCACTGCTCCCGTCGCCGCGGACACCACTGCTGGACCACTCGCTCGTCACCAACCTGCGCCGGCTCGGCCGGATCGACCCCACGGTCGTGCTGTCCGGGCCGCTGCGGCTGCTGGAGACGGTCCGGCTGCGGCCCGGCGAACGGGTCACGCTGACCGCCGACGTCGTCGAGCACACCCTGTTCGTCAGCGCCGGCTCCGGACGCGCCGCCACCGCCGGACTGCGGGTACCGCTGCGGCCCGGCCGGGCCCTGACCCTGCCGCTCGGCAGCTCGGCGGCGCTCACCGCCGGGCGCGGGGGACTGGAGTACGTGCACGCCGAACTCGCCGTCCCGGACGGCCACGGTCCGCTGCCCGGTCCGGTGCCCGCGGCGGGAGGTGAACGGCCGTGATCGTCGCCGACACCGCCCGCGCGGCCGTCCACCTCGGGCCCGGCACCCAGCGGCTGCACGTCCGCTGCCTGGCCCGCCGCGGCATGCTGCACAGCGAGACCGAGGCCTTCGACCACGTCCGGCTCGGCCCCGGCGCCTGCTTCGACCTGTCCGGCCGCGAGGGCACCGAGGCCGCCTGGTACGTGCTGCGCGGGCCGGCCGCCCTGCTGGACTGCCCCGACGTGCCGCAGCGCACCCTCACCGACGGCGACCTGCTGCTCGCCCCGCACGGCGAACGCGTCCACCTGCACGCCGGACCGCTCGGTGCCGAACTGCTCTGCCTCACCGTGCTGCCCCACGAGGTCAGTTCGGCCCTGCCACCGCGCCGCCCCGACCTCCTCACCCGCACCTGACACCACAGGGGGGCGCCTACGGCGGGGGGCGGGTTCCGCTCCGCGGGGGTGCGCGTGTGCGGCGAGGGGAGGGGCTCCGGCTGGGGCGCGGGAGGGCCGCGGGTTCCGCTCCGCGGTGGTGGGTGTGCTCGGCTGGGCGCCTCCGGCGGGGGCCAGGTGGCACGGCAACTCCCGCTCCGCGGTGGTGTGTGTGCGCCTTCGGCGGGTGCGGGAGGGCGCGGCGGGTCCCGCTCCGCGGGGGTGCGCGTGCGCCTTCGGCTGGGCGCCTCCGGCGGGTGGCGCGGCAGGTTCCGCTCCCGGGTGGTGCGTGCTGCGTTTCGGGTGGGCGCGGGCCTCCAGGAGACGCCCCGGGAGGGGAGGGCCCGGCTGGCGGTGACGGGGAGGTGCCGCAGGTCCAGCTGCGCTGTTCCCGTCCGCCCCCGGCGGCGGCCGTTCGTCCTGTGCGTCCCGTCCCCCGGGGCGGGACCGGGACCGGGTCCGGGACGGGTGGAGGGGCTCAGGTGCCCGGGGCGGTGGGCGGCGGACTGTTGCCAGGGTCGGCCCGCTGCCAGGGCCGGCAGAGCGGAGGAGTGCGATGACCCACCCCACCCGGCCGGCCGCCCTCGACCGGCAGATCCAGACCGGCGGGGCCACCGTCCGCCTGCTGGCCCGCAGCGGGCCGGCCACCCGCCCCGACCTCACCACAGAACTGGCCGCCCTCCACGCAGACCTGTTCGTCGCGGTGACCGGGCCCGGGTCCGCGGAGGCGTTCGCGGCGGACCTCCCGGCCCGTGCCGTCCGGATGGACGTCCCGGCCGCCGGCACGCTGCGCTCCGTCGAGCGCCTCGCCGAACGCGCGCTGGCGGCCGGCGCCACCCGCCGTAGCGTCGTGCTCGGCGTGGGCGGCGGCCGCGCCGCGCACACCGCCGGGCTGCTGGCCGGACTGCTGTTCAACGGCCTGCGCCTGGTCCAGGTGCCCGGCACCCTCGCGGCCGCCTGCGGCCCCGCGCTGTCCCTGCGGCACACCGTCGGGTCGGGCGTGCTCGGCCTGTGGCAGGCACCGGAACTGGTCTTCTGCCCGCTCGACCGGCTCGCCGCCGCCTCTGCCGGCCCCGCCGATCTGGTGGAGGCGGTCCGCGCCGTGCTGGCGGTCAGTCCCGCCGGGTACCGGCCGCTGGCCGCCGCGCTCCGCCCCGAGGGCGGCTACCGGCCGCGCGAGCTGGCCGCGTTCCTCGCCCTGTGCGCGGACGCCCGGGCCGCAGTCACCCGCGACGACCCGCTGGAACGCGGACCGGGACGCGCCCTCGGCTACGGCCGCACCGTCGGCCGGGCGATCCGCCTGCTGGCGGGCGGCGCGCTCGGCGAGGGCCCGTCGGAGGGTCTCGGCATGCTGGTCGCCGCCCGGATCGCGGTCCGGCTCGGCCTGCTGCCGGCCGAGGACGAACAGGCCCACCGCGACCTGCTGCGGCGCGCCGGGCTGCCGGTGGTCCTGCCGCCCGGGGTCGACCCGGCGGGCCTCGCGGCCGCCGTCCCGGTGGCCGCCGCCCGGGACGGCGAGGACGGACTGGTCCTGCTGACCGGACTCGGCCGGCCGCACACCGGCCGCGGCAGCCTGCTGACCGGGGTGGACGACCGGGCGCTGCGCGCCGGGGCCGAAGCCGTCCGGCCCACCGGGGTCCCGCACTCCCGCACTTCCGGCGTCCCGGCCCCGGCCGAGCGCTGACCGGGCCGGGACGGGACGGGACGGGACACCGCACCCGTGCACCCGGGACAGCGGGCGGCCGATCGTCGAAGCACAGCACCGGACGACCCACGGACGAGGAGCATCCGCCATGACCACCACCCACCGGACCCACCGGACCGACCGGACCGACCGGACCGCCGTGACCTCCCTGCACCGGGGCCGCGCCGTCGACCCGGGCCGGGTGCTGACCGGCCCGCTGCTCGGCGTCGGCCTCTCCTGGCTGGAGCCCGACGCCGAGCTGGACCTGGACGCCGACGGCGTCGAGCACGCCCTGTACGTCACCACCGGCTCCGGCCGGGCCGGCGGCCGGGAGGTGGAGGTCGAGCTCGCGGAGGGCACCGGCCTGACGCTGCCGCTCGGCGGCAGCGTCACCCTGACCGCCGGCCCGGCGGGCCTGGAGTACTTCCACGCCGTGCTGGCCGTCCCCCGAGGGGCCCACCGATGATCGTCGTCAGCACCGCCTCCGCCTCGGCCGCCGTCCTGGCCGGCCCGGACGGCGAGTTCATCCGGGTCAGGCCGCTCGCCCAGCGCGCCGTGCTGCGCAGCGCCACCGACTCCATCGACCAGCTGCGGCTGAGTCCCGGCGCCGTTCACGAACACCCGGGCCGGCCGGACGGCGAGTCCGTCTGGTTCGTCCTGCGCGGCCCGGTCGTCGCCGAGCAGGTGCCGGACGGCGCCCAGCACCTGGCGGACCGCGGCGACCTGCTGCTGGCCCCGGCCGGCCGCGGGCTGCGCCTGCGGTCCGGGCCGCTCGGCGCGGAGCTGCTGTGCCTCGCCCTGCGCGCCACGACCCCCACCCCCACGCCCACCCCGGCGCCCCGCCGCCCCAGGATCCGCAGGAGCACCCGGCCATGACCGTCCATCCCGTTCCCGCACTCACCCCCGTTCCCCGGACCATGGCCGCGCTGCGGATCGAGGCCCCGGACCGGGTCGTCCCGGCCCGCCTGCCGGTGCCGGTCCCCGGGCCCGGGGAGGCGCTGATCAGGACCGCCCTGGTCGGTCTCTGCGGCACCGACCTGGAGCTGCTCCGCGGCACCGCCACGTACCTGCGGGACGGCCGGGCGGGCTACCCGCTGGTCCCGGGCCACGAGTGGACCGGCACGGTGGTCACCGGCGGGCCCGAATTCGCGCCCGGCGACCGGGTGGTGGGCCGGACCATGGTCCACTGCGGGCTGTGCCGCAGCTGCCGGCGCGGCCGCCGGGAGCTGTGCGAGCGGCTCACCGAGGTCGGTCTGTACGGCCGTCAGGGCGCCGCCGCCGAGTACCTGACGATGCCGCAGACCGCGCTGGTCCGGGTGCCGGACGAGGTGGGCGACCGGGCCGCCGCCCTGGTGGAGCCCGCCGTCACCGTGGTCGGCGCCCTGGAGCGGGCGAACTGCCGTCTCGAGGACCGGGTGGCCGTCGTGGGCACCGGCACGATCGGCCTGCTCGCGGTGCAGCTCGCGGCCCGGCTGGCCGGGTCGGTCGACGCGGTCGGCATCGACCCGGCGGGTCTGGCGCTGGCCCTGCGGTTCGGCGCCCGGCGTGCGTTCGCCCCCGCCGGGGCCGCGGACCGCGAGTACTCGCTGGTGGTCGAGGCCTCCGGCGCTGCTCCCGCCTTCCGCCGGGCCCTCGGCCTGCTGGCGGACGGCGGGCGGCTGGCGGTGATCGGCGTCGCGGGTGAGCCCGCCGAGGGCTTCGTCCCCGGCGAACTGGCCCTGCGCGGACTGTCGGTGACCGGCGTCCGGCACGGGGTCGACCACTACGACCAGACGCTGGAGCTGTTCCGGTCCGGCGTCCTGGACGCCGAGCCGCTGATCGCGGCCGAACTGCCGCCCGCCGAGGGCCCGTCGGCCTTCGACCGGCTCCGCCGGGGCCGTGCCGGAGCCCCCAAGATCCTGCTCGACTTCGGAGGTACCCGATGATCCTCGTCCCTGCCGCGCTCCCCACCCGGGCGCCCGGCTTCCGCCGGCTGATCGACCCCGCCGTCGCACCGGCCGCGCTCGGCGGCCTCACCGTCGAGGCCGTCCCGGCGGGCGGCCGCACCGGGAGCACCGCCGAGTCGGAGGCCGTCACCCTGGTCCTGGCCGGGCAGGCCCGCTGGGCATCCCGGGTCCTCGGGCCGGGCGCCGGGCTCTACCACCCGCCGGGCGCCCGGTACGGGCTGACCGCCGACGCCGACGCCCCGTTCACCCTGCTCACCGTGTACGGCCCGCCCGTCCGGAACCGGCCGCCCGGCCCGGCCGGACCCACGGGTGGCGGGTCCCCGGCCTCGGTGCCGCTGGTCCGCCGCCCGGAGCACGGCTCCGCCCTGACCCGCGGCGGCGGCTTCGCCGGGATGGGCGTGCACTGGCTGGCCACCGCGCGCAGCGTCGGCGCCCGCGGCCTCACCGTCGCGACCTCGGTCTTCGTCCCCGGCGGCCGGCACGCCCTGCACTGCCATCCGGCCGCGGACGAGTTCTTCCTGGTCCTGACCGGCGGGGGCGACCACCTCACCGAGCGCGGCCGGGTCCGGCTGGCCGCGGGTGACCTGGCGTACGTCCCGGCGGGGGAGTGGCACGGCTTCACCACCCGGCCCGGGGCCGCCACCACGGCCCTGTACGGCTACCTGGGGGCTGGCAGTCTGCGCGCCGCCGGTTACCGGATCCGCACCACCACAGCTCAGGAGGCATCATGAACGCCATCGTCACCGGCGCCAGTTCGGGCATCGGCCGGGCCGTCGCCGTCGCCCTGGCCGAGGCCGGCCACACCGTCTCGCTCGGCTACCACCGCGACCCGGCGGGCGCCCGCCGGACCGCCGAACTCGCGGGCGGAGGGGTGCCGTTCCGCCTCGACCTGGCCGATCCGGCCGGCGCCGCCGCCGCCGTCGAGCGGGCCGCCGAGCAGTTGGGCGGGCTGGACGTCCTGGTCAACTGCGCCGGGGTCAACCGCCGTTCACGCTTCCTGGTGGAGCAGCTGGACGACTGGCGGCGGATCCTGGACATCGACCTGACCGGCCCGTTCGCCTGCGCCCAGGCGGCCGCCCGGCTGATGGCCGCGCGGCGGCGCGGCGGCCGGATCGTCAACGTCACCTCGGTGCACGAGTTCGTCCCGGTGGTCGGCGGCGCCGCGTACTGCGCGGCCAAGGGCGGGCTGGGCGAGCTCACCAAGGTGATGGCGGTGGAGCTGGCCCCGTACGGGATCACCGTGAACTCGGTCAGTCCGGGGGAGACCGCCACCCCGATGAACGGTGTGCCGGAGGGCCGCGACGCCGCCGACTACCGGCGCCCGGCGATCCCGGCCGGCCGCCCCGGCCGGGCCGCGGAGGTGGCCGCCGCGGTGGTCCACCTCGCCTCGCCGCAGGCCGCGTACACCACCGGCATCACCCTCACCGTCGACGGCGGCCTGAGCCTGACCGGAGCCCTGGCCAATCAGCGCTACGTCCACGAGCAGCAGTACGCCGAGGAGGAGTCGGAGGCCCACCGGCGCCCGGACCCCGTCCCCGCCCCCGCCGGGAGGCCGTCATGAGTGCGATCCCCGGTGCGCTCGCCGTGCACCACGTCGCCTACACCGTGCCCGATCTGGACCAGGCGGTGGAGTTCTTCACCGGTGTGCTCGGCGCCCGGCTGCTCTACCGGATCGGCCCGGTCGAGGACCCCGAGGGGGAGTGGATGACCCGTCAGCTCGGCGTCCACCGCGAGGCGCGGGCCTGGATCGCCATGCTGCGGCTCGGCCCGGTGACCAACCTGGAGCTGTTCGAGTACCGCTCGCCCGACCAGCGCCGGGTGCTGCCGCGCAACAGCGACTGGGGCGGCCACCACCTGGCCATCGCGGTGGAGGACGTCGACGCCGCCGCCGCCCACCTGCGCGCGCAGCCGGGTGTGGAGGTGCTCGGCGAGCCGCAGACGGTCGCCGACGGCGGCCCGATCCACGGTGACCGCTGGGTGTACTTCCGCACCCCGTGGGGCCTGCAGCTGGAGATCCTGCGGATGCCGCCCGGCATGCCGTACGAACTGGACACCTCCGACCGGCTCTACTCGCCCTCCGAGAGCTGGAGGTGACCGGGACGGCGGGCGCGCCGTGGGCGCCGTTCAGCGGTGCAGGGCGAAGTCCTCCAGCGAGACGCTGTACGCGTGACGGTCCGGCCGGTACCCGACGCAGTAGCTGCGCGGGTACCAGCCGGGCTGCTGCCAGGCCTTGGGCTGTTTGACCGGTGAGCAGGCGGTGGCCGGGTCCGCGGTCCGCGCGTCGCGCAGCGTCGCCAGGGTGACCATCGGCTCCAGGAAGGTGATCCGGGCGTCGTAGGAGCCGTAGACGAAGGTCTTGGTGAACGGTGCGCCGTGCCACTCGGGGGAGGTGAGGTCGGGCAGGTGGTTGCCCATCGCGACCTCGGTGATGTTCTTGTTCTGGTGGTCGGCGGGGAGGTACTCGGCCGGGACCGGCCGGGTGGCCGTCGCGTAGTCGGCGCAGTTGGTCAGGCCGCGGCACGGGCCGGGCCGGATCGCGTCCCGTTCGGCCTTCGGCTGCAGGTAGAAGTGGTTGTCGAAGTGCGGCCGGTCGAAGACCGCGGCCGGCGGGTGGCCCATCGGGTTCCAGTTGACCAGGGCCCACTTCAGCGGCATGTCGGGCATCCGCAGCAGCGCCGCCGGCAGCGGGAGCACCCGCTCGTGGCTGCCGGCGCACTCGGTCATCGGGTCGGTCCGGCCGTCGCCGTCGACGTCGAAGCAGTGGTGGCCGTCGGTCATGGCGGTCGGCAGGTGGTCCAGCGCGCGGTCCGAGTAGAGGATGCCGACCGACAGCGGCCGGCCGTGGTCCAGCCGGGCGTAGGTGCGCACCAGGCCGTCGCCGAGCCGCTGCGGCGTGCCGAGCGCCAGGCACGGGCGGAGCGGGCCGGTGCCGGGGCAGCCGTCGAGGGCGGCCGTCCAGGGCGCGGCGGCCGGTGCGGCCGCGGCGGGGACCGCGGTGGCGGCCAGTGCCCCGAGGGCGAGGGCCAGCCGGGCGGCGGTCCGCAGGAGTCTTGGTGCCATGGCGGCGGCCTTTCGCGACGCTCCGATGGGTGGACCGTCGGAGGATCCCCCGGTAATCGCCGCCGTCCCCGCATGTCACCAATAGTCACCCTGATGGCACTGGTAGTGTCCGCGGCGTGGCTGATCAGCAGAGCGGTGCCCCATCGGTGCGTGTACTGATCGTCGATGATCATCCGCTGTTCCGCGAGGGGCTCCGGGCGGCGCTGGAGAGCGCGGACGGCGTCGAGGTGGTGGGGGAGGCGGAGACCGTGGCCGCCGTTCCGGGCGCCGTCGCCGAGCACCGGCCGGACGTGGTGGTGCTGGACCTGACACTGCCCGACGGCTCCGGCCTGGACGCGGTCCGTCTGCTCTCCGCGCAGCCCCCGGGGCAGCCCCGGCCGGACCCGTCCGTCCCGGCCGGACCCCTCGCGGCCGGGGTCGCGCCCGAACCGGACGGCTCGGCCGTCCCCGTCCTGATGCTGACCATGGCCGACGACGACGGCAGCCTGCTCGCGGCGCTGCAGGCCGGGGCGCGCGGCTACCTGGTCAAGGGCGCAGGCCGGGACGAGGTGCTGCACGCCGTCCGGACGGTGGCGGCCGGCGGCGCGGTGTTCGGCGCCGGGATCGCCGCCCGGATCACCACCCTGCTGTCCGGCAGCCGGCTGCGCGAGGCCGGGCAGCTCTTCCCCGCGCTGACCGCCCGCGAGGCGGAGGTGCTCGACCTGGTCGCCCGCGGCCTGGACAACCGCCGGATCGCCCGGGAGCTGTTCGTCGCGGAGAAGACCGTCCGCAACCACGTCACCCACATCTTCGAGAAGCTCCACGTCGCCACCCGCGCCGAGGCCGTCGCCCGGGCCAGGGACATGGGCCTGGGCGACTCCTGAGGGCGGTCCCGGCCGCGCGGTGGGGCCGGACGGGACCGCGGCCCCGTGCACCCGGGACACCGGGCCGACCAGGATGGCCACCCGCAGCACGAGGAGGACCGACACCCAGGAGGAGCCGATGAGCCGGCACACCGCCCTCGCCCCCGCCGAGATCACCAGGGACCGCCGGCTCGACGCGGCGTTCTGGATCTGCGGGACCACCATCCTGGCCGCGCTCTGCTGGGTGGTCCTCGCCCTGACCCACCTCGGCGATCCGCGGGTGGGGCCGTACCTGGTCGACGACGGGCTGCTGGTCGCCGTCGACGTCTGCTTCGCGCTGGTCGGGCTGTTCCTGATGGTGCACCGCACCCTGCACGGCCCGGGCTCGGTCTTCCTCGCCGCCGGCCTGCTGCACTCCCTGCGGATGCTCGCGCTGCTGGCCGCCGCACTGGCCGGGGCCGGCCCGGTGGCGGTGGACGCGCTCACCGTGCTGGTGCTCGCCTCCGACATCGCCTACGCGCTGACCGTCTACGCGCTGCCGCTGTGGCTGCCGTCGGGCCGGCTGCCGTCCGGCCGCTGGAGCTTCCTGTTCCCGCTGCTGGTGCTCTGGGTCGCCGCCCACGAGTACTACCTGGTGGCCGGCACCGCCGACTGGTACGGCCTGGCCAACCCGCTCGGGCACGGCGGGTGGGCCGTCCTGTACGACCGGCTGGGCTCGCTGTTCGGCTCGGTGGACGTCTGGGAGGCGCCCGCCGTCGCGCTGGCCGCGCTGCTGGTGGCCGCCGTGCGCTGGTACCGCTCGCGCCGGCCGCACCTGCGGATGCTCGGCATCCTGATCCCGTACCTGATCTGGCTGGCCGCGGTCTTCCTGCCGTACCCGCTCGACTTCGACGGGCGCTGGCTGTTCTACGTCGGCGCGGCCTCCTGGGCGGTGGGCGTGGCCTTCGCCTTCGCCGGGGACCGCTCGGCCTACCTGGACCGCTCGACCCGGCGGGTGATGGCCGCCTTCGTGCTGGTATCCCTGCTGGTGCTCGCCAACGCGGTGCTCGGCTACCTGATGTACCGCCTGCTGCCGGCCGCCGCCACCGCGGACGCCCGCTGGCTGGCCTTCGCGGCCCTGGTGATGGGGGTGCTGCTGCGCCCGGCGGCCGGCTGGGTGCTGCACGCCGTCGACCGGTACTACTACGGCCGGCGCGCCCATCCGTACCAGGTGGTCCGCAGGCTCGCCGAGCGGCTGAGCCTGGCCGTCGACCCCGGCGACGCCCCCGGGCTGCTGTGTTCCACCGTGGTCACCTCGCTCGGCGTGCCCGGTGCCCGGGTCACCATCACCACCGCCGGCGGTCGCAGCGAGGTCGCCGCGGTCGGGCAGTGCCCGCAGGACGCCGAGCGGCTGCCGCTGCGCTTCGAGGGCGCCGAGATCGGCGAACTGCACGTCGCCCCGCGCCCCGGTCGGGGCGGCCTGGACCGGCAGGACCGCGAGGTGCTCGGCTTCCTCGCCGACCAGGCCGCCCCGGCGATCGCCTCGCTGCGGCTGTACGAGGAGCTCCAGGCCAGCCGCAAGCGGATCGTGCTGGCCCGCGAGGAGGAGCGCCGCCGGCTGCGGCACGACCTGCACGACGGTCTCGGCCCGGCACTGTCCGCGGTCCGGCTCCGGCTGGACACCGCCCGTTCGGCGGCGGGCCCCGGCTCCGCGCTGGACGGGTCGCTGCTGGCGGCGTCCGAGGGCATCGGCGGCGCCATCAAGGAGCTGCGCGGGATCACCGACGGGCTGGCGCCCGCCGCCCTCGGGACCTGCGGCCTCGACGGCGCGCTGCGCCGGCTGGCCGGCGGTCTGGACGGGCGCACCCTGCGGGTCAGCGTGGAACTGGACCCGGATCCGCTGCCGCAGCTGCCGGCGGCGGTGGAGGTGGCGGTGTACCGGATCAGCGGGGAGGCGCTGAACAACGTGGTCCGGCACTCCGGGGCGACCAGCGCGACGCTGAGCCTGCGGGTCGAGGCGGACCGGGTGCTGATCTCGGCCCGGGACAACGGCGCAGGCTTCCCGAGCCACGGTTCCGACGCCGGGGTCGGCCTGCGGTCGATGGCGGAGCGGGCGGAGGAGCTCGGCGGCCGGTTCACGGCGGCGAACGACGCCACCGGCGCGGTGGTGACCGCGGCCATCCCGCACACCGCGGCACCCGGCCCGGTCGACTGACCGGCGCCGCTGCGGCGCCGTCCCGGAGGTGACCGGATGTAAGGGGGACCACAGGCCCATGCGGCCGGGACGGCCCGGCGGGGATATTCGGTGCAGAGGGGGGAACGGCTGGACCGAATCGCCCACCTGTTCGCAGGCGGGCGGGGAACCCGGAGGTACCGAGATGCAGGCGAAAGGCATAGGCAAGGCGGCGGTGTGGACGGTGGCACTCGCCACCGTGGTCGGAGTGTGGCGGACCACGGCCGGCCGTCCGCCGAAGCCGGTCGAGGCGGGCGGCCCGGGCCATCCGGACATCCCGCCCGGTGGCGGCGGCCGTCCGCCGCAGCCCGGCGAGCAGGCGGCCACCCGCGGCACCACGGTGGAGACGGCCGGCGGCAGCACCTGCGGACCGGGCCATCCGGCCAAGTGACCCTGTCCCACCGCCACCCGGACGGCCCGGCCGGTACGCGACCGCGTGCCGGCCGGGCTTCGTGCTGCCCGGGGTGGGGTCGCTGCCGCCCGGCGGCGGTGCCAGGATCGGGGTGGGCCGCCACGGGGCGGCCCACCGGGCATCCAGGGAGCGCAGCTGTGAGCGGACTGCAGGTCGTCGTCTTCGGCGCGTCGGGCATGGTCGGCCAGGGCGTGCTGCGCGAGTGCCTGCTGGACGACCGGGTGGCGGGCGTGCTCGCGGTGGTCCGCTCCCCGCTCGGCCGCTCGCACCCCAAGCTGACCGAGGCGGCGCTGGCCGACTTCACCGACCTGGCGCCGCTCGGTGACCGGCTCGCCGGGCTGGACGCCTGCTTCTACTGCCTCGGGGTCTCCTCGGTCGGGATGGACGAGCGGGCCTACACCCGGGTCTCGTACGACTATCCGCTGGCCGCGGCCCGGGTGCTGCTGGCCCGCAACCCCGGGCTGACCTTCACCTATGTGACCGGCGAGGGCACCGACCGGACCGGGCGTTCGCGGGCGATGTGGGCCCGGGTGAAGGGGCGGGCCGAGAACGACCTGATCGCGCTGGGGCCGGACACCTACATGTTCCGGCCCGGTTTCATCCAGCCCCGGCACGGCGCCCGGTCGCGCACCGGCTGGTACCGCGCCGGGTACGCCGTGACGGCCCCGCTGTTCCCGGTGCTGCGGCGGCTGGTCCCCGGCTGGGTGACCGCCACCGACACGGTGGGCCGCGCGATGCTGGCCGTGGCGGTGCACGGTGACACCGAGCGCGTGCTGTCCACCCGTGGGATCAACCGCCTCGGCGGGCAGTAGCCGCCGGGGCCCGGCCCGGTTCCGGACGGTCCCTCAGGCGGGCTGCGTCCGGTGCCCCTTGACGAAAGCTTTGCTTCGCTCAATCATCATGGTCGCGTCAAGTTAGTGCCGTCCCGCTGCGCCGCACCCCAATCGGCGCGCGGCCGACGTGTGCTGTCCCGGTCCAGTTCTGCCCCACCAGAATCCGGAGCCCTCCATGTCCGAGCCCGCCGTGCGGCGTGCGATACGGCGATCCCGTGTCCGCCGCTCCGCCGTGGCCGCAGTCGCGGCCGCCGCCGCTGCCGCCGCCACCCTCCTCGTCCCGGGCGGCGCCTCCGCCAGCCCGGCGCCCCGTCAGGGCGTCCTGGCCGCACCGGACATCCCGGTCGCCAACGTCAAGGCGCACCTCGCCCAACTGCAGTCCATCGCCACCGCGAACGGCGGCAACCGCGCCCACGGCCGGGCCGGCTACAAGGCCTCCGCCGACTACGTGAAGGGCAAGCTGGACGCCGCCGGGTTCACCACCGTGCTGCAGTCCTACACCTACAACGGCGCCACCAGCTGGAACGTCATCGCCGACTGGCCGGGCGGTGACACCGCGCACACCATCATGGTCGGCGCGCACCTGGACTCGGTCACCGCCGGCCCGGGCATCAACGACGACGGCTCCGGCTCGGCCGGCATCCTGGAGACCGCGCTGGCCGTCTCGCGGGCCGGTCTGCAGCCCGCGAAGCACCTGCGCTTCGGCTGGTGGGGCACCGAGGAGGCCGGCATGGTCGGCTCCAGCAAGTACGTCAACGGCCTGTCCAGCAGCGACCGTTCGAAGATCGAGGCCTACCTCAACTTCGACATGATCGGCTCGCCCAACCCCGGCTACTTCGTCTACGACGACGACGCCCGGCTGGACTCGCTGTTCAAGGACTACTTCACCGGCCTCGGCGTCGCCACCGAACCGGAGACCGAGGGCGACGGGCGCTCGGACCACTCGCCGTTCAAGAACGCCGGCATCCCGGTCGGCGGCCTGTTCAGCGGCGCGGACTACATCAAGACCAGCGCCCAGGCCGCCAAGTGGGGCGGCACCTCCGGCCAGGCCTTCGACCGCTGCTACCACGCGTCCTGCGACACCTCGGCGAACATCGACGACACCGTGCTGGACCGGATGAGCGACGCCATCGCGCACGCCATCTGGACCCTGGGCACCGGCAGCACCACGCCGCCCACCGGCACGGTCTTCGAGAACACCGCCGACCTCGCAGTCCCGGACGCGGGCGCCGCGGTGACCTCGTCCGTCACCGTCACCGGGGTGAGCGGCAACGCGCCCGCCGCGCTGCAGGTCGGCGTCGACATCAAGCACACCTGGCGCGGCGACCTGGTGATCGACCTGATCGCCCCGGACGGCACCGCGTACCGGCTGAAGAACTCCAGCTCCAACGACTCCGCCGACAACGTGATCACCACCTACACGGTGAACGCGTCCGGCGAGGCCGCCAACGGCACCTGGAAGCTCAAGATCCAGGACGTGGCCGCCCAGGACACCGGCTACCTCGACAGCTGGAAACTGACCTTCTGACCGGCGGCGCGCGTGGGGGGTGCTCCGCCGCGTGACGATCATCGAGTCGGGCGACGCCGAGCTGCTCCCGGGCGAGCTCGTCGAGCGCGGCCGCTTC
>NZ_JBEZIR010000031.1:0-79272 GCF_040651175.1 Kitasatospora sp. NPDC048540 | reverse complement strand
CGACTTCCTCCACCGCTACAACTACCATCGCTGCCACACCGCCATCGGAGGACAACCACCGATCAGCCGTGTCAACAACCCTGCGGGTCAATACAGCTAGCCCTTGGCCAGCAGCGCCTGGGCGTGGGCGCGTACCTGGTCCTTGGTCAGATAGGCGTCGGTGTACTCGAAGTCGCGCAGCCGGGCGGGCTGGCGGGCCAGGAAACCGGTGCGGACGAAGTCGTCGCCGGCGGTCGCGTTCAGCAGCCAGTTGGCGCCGACCCGGAACTTGGCCGCGTTGGTCCGCATCGCCATCAGGTGGTAGCCGCGGGCCACCAACTGGGCCGGCAGGCCGTGCAGTTCGATGCCGAGCGGCTTGGAGACGGCGTCCTTGCCGCCGAGGTCCACGACCAGCCCGAGATCCTTGTGGTAGTACGGCTCCAGCGGCTCGCCGCGCAGCGCGGCCACCAGGTTGTCGGCGCAGGCCCGGCCCTGGCGGGCGGAGTGCTGGGCGGTGGGCGGGCAGACCGCGCCGTCGCCGTTGGCGAGGTCCGGGACGGCCGCCGCGTCGCCGAGCGCGAAGACGCCCTCGAACTGCGGCACCCGCATCTCCGCCGTCACCGCGACCCGGCCGCGCACGGTCTCCGCGTCCAGCGTGCCGATCAGCGGACTGGCGGCCACCCCGGCGGTCCAGATCAGGGTCCGGCAGGGCAGCACCCGGCCGTCGGTGAACTTCACCGTCTCCGCGCCGACCTCGGCCACCGAGACGCCCAGCGACACCTCGATGCCGCGCTCGCGCAGGATCTGCAGCGCGGTGACGCCGAGCTTGTCGCCGAGTTCGGGCATCAGCTTGGGGGCGATGTCGATCAGGTGCCACTTGATCAGCCGGGGGTCCAGCCGCGGGTAGCGCCTGGAGGCGGCGGTGGTCAGCCGCTGGAGGCAGGCCGCCGTCTCGGTGCCCGCGTAGCCGCCGCCGACCACCACGAACTGCAGCCGGGACTCGCGCTCGCGCTCGTCGCGGGTGGCGGAGGCCAGGTCGAGCTGGGCGATCACGTGGTCGCGCACGTACGTCGCCTCGGCGAGCGTCTTCATCCCGCGCGCGTAGTCCGGCAGACCGGGGATGTCGAAGGTGCGGGTGACACTGCCGGGGGCGAGCACCAGGTAGTCGTACCGCTCGGCGGTGACCTCGTCGGTGATCTTGCGGACCACGCAGACCTTGGAGCGCGGGTCGACCCCGATCGCGCCGCCCGGGACGATGTGGGTGCGGTGCAGGGAGCGGCGCAGCGAGACCGCGACCGACTGCGGGGTCAGCACGCCCGCCGCGACGTGCGGCAGCAGCGGCAGGTAGAGCTGGTAGCTGAACGGGGCGACCAGCGAGATCTCCGCCTCCGAGGGGGAGAGCTTGCGTTCCAGGCGGCGTGCGCACTCCAGGCCGGCGAAGCCGCCGCCGACGATCAGGATCCGAGGTCGCTCCATCGTCCATCCCTTGTGTGCCGTTTTGTGCCGAACCAGGACAGTTGTCCGCCACCCTCTCACCGACCCTCTGCCGTTGCCACCGCAGACGCGCGCGGGGGCCCTCGGACGGTCGGTAGGCTGGCCCGATGCTCCCCGAGGTGACGGCGATCCGGTACGTGACGCCCCTGCGCGAAGGCGGCTCGATGCCGGGCCTGGTCGAGGCCGACGACCGGCGGCTGTACGTGCTCAAGTGGGCCGGCGCCGCCCAGGGCCGCAAGGCGCTGGTGGCCGAGGTGCTGGCCGGCGAACTGGCCCGCGGGCTCGGACTGCCGGTCCCCGAACTGGTCCGGATCGACCTCGACCCGGTAATCGCCCGCAGCGAGCCCGAACAGCAGATCCAGGAGCAGATCCGCGCCAGCGGCGGCGTCAACCTCGGCATGGCCTTCGTCAGCGGCGCGCTCAACTTCGACCCGCTCTGCTTCGACGTCGACGCCGGACTGGCGGGCCGGGTGCTCTGGTTCGACGCGCTGATCGGCAACGTCGACCGCTCCTGGCGCAACCCCAACCTGCTGGTCGCCGCGGGCGGCCTGCGGCTGATCGACCACGGCGCGAGCCTGATCTTCCACCACCACTGGGCGGGCGCCGCCAACTGGATCGGCCGGCCGTACGACGCCTCGGACCACGCCCTGCTGGGCGCGGCACCCGACCTGAAGGCCGCCGACGCCGAACTCGGCCCGGCCGCCGCCGAGGCGCTGCCCGCGGCCGTCGCGGCGATCCCGGACGAGTGGCTGACCGACGAGGCGGGCTTCGACGGCCCGCAGGCCGTACGCGAGGCCTACATCGCGCAGCTCACGGCCCGCCTGGCGGCCCCGCGGGACTGGCTTCCGGAGATGGCGGCATGAACGGCGACCAGAGGTACCTGCTGGATCCGGCGGGGCAGGGCGAGCCCGACGGCCCGCAGGCCGAGGTCCGGCACGACTACGAGTACGCCGTGCTGCGCGCGGTCCCCAGGGTCGAGCGCGGTGAGTTCGTCAACGTCGGCGTCCTGCTGTACTGCCGGCGGACCGAGTACCTCGGCGCCCGCACCCACCTCGACCAGGGACGGCTGCTGGCGATCGACCCGGTCGCGGACGTCGCCGGGGTCCGGCGCGCCCTGCGCGGGGTCGAGGCGGTCTGCGAGGGCGGACCGGCCGCCGGGCCCGCGGCCGGCGACAGCCCCGGCCGCCGCTTCCGCTGGCTGACCGCGCCGCGCAGCGCCGTACTCCAGCCCGGGCCGGTGCACACCGGGCTGACCGCCGACCCGGAGGCGGAGCTGCGGCACCTCTTCGGGCTGATGGTGCTCTGACCGACGGTGCGCCGGCCGACGGTGCTCCGGCCGGGTCGGGGTCGGGGTCGGGGGGCCGGGTCGGAGACGTTCCGCAGGCACTTGCCGGGGTCAAAGCTGGAGCTGGTGAACCATCTCGGCGTAACCTGGCCGACATGGGCACCACAGCGACCACCCCGGCACCTTCCACCGTCGACCTGATGGACGCGGTGGCGGCCGTCGGCACGGCCTACTTCCAGGACTTCGCCCTGGCCGCGGGCCGGCACGGCCTGAACCCCTCGCAGGCCAAGGCGCTCAAGGCGGTCCTGGAGCCGGTGCCGATGCGGGCACTGGCCGGCCGGCTCGGCTGTGACGCCTCCAACGTGACCGGCATCGTGGACCGGCTGGAGGCGCTCGGCCTCGCCCACCGCGAGACCGCGGCCGGTGACCGCCGGGTCAAGATCGTCGCGATCACCGCCGAGGGCCGCGCCATCCTCGACCGGATCCGCGACGACATGACCCGCGCCCACGAGGCCTTCGACAGCCTCGACGACGACCAGCGGACCTCACTCGACCAGCTCTGCCGCCAGGTCCTCCCGCTGCTCACCGCCCGCTGAGCGATCGGTCCGGAGGCCGAACGGGAACAGGTAGGGGGAGGGGCACGGTGAGCGGCTGGACGGTGACCGGCCTCGGCTGGCACGACGGCGTCCCGCGGCTGGCCGCGACCGACTGGCGGCGCGAGCACGCCCGCGAACTCGTCGGCGGCATGCGGATCGGCTGGACGGTCACGGGACCGCGCCGCTGCACCGGGGTGCGCACCGGGCGGCAGCACCGGCGCTGCCCGTACGGTGAACTGATCCCCGCCGAGGGCCGCAGCAGCCAGTGCGGGACCTGCCAGCGGCTCGACCCGGGCCTGGCGCTCGCCCGCGACCAGATCCTCGACGACGGCCGCACCTACCGCCTGTACCTGGCCTGGTTCGGCCCCGGCCTGCTCAAGATCGGCCTGACCGGGGAACACCGGGGCACCGCCCGGCTGCTCGACCAGGCCGCCCCCGTCTTCACCTTCGTCGGGCGCGGCCGGCTCCCGGCCGTCCGCCGGGCCGAACTCACCGTCGCACAGGCCGGCCTGGCCCGGGAACGGGTCAGGAGCGAGGTCAAGTCCGCCGCCTGGTGGGGACTGGCCGAGATCGCCGACCGGCGGCGCGAGCTGACCGACGGCCGCCGCGAGGTGCTCCGGCTGCTGGCGGGCCACGAGATCGACCTGCTGCCCGACCAGCCCGTCACCGACCACACCGCGCTGTTCGGCCTGGCCGACGGCGTGCCCCCGGCGTACCGGAAGATCACCGCACTGAGCCCCGGCGCTACCCTCGCGGGGACACTGCGCCCGGCCATCGGCGGCCACCTGTTCCTCGACCCTGACGGGGACCCCGGTCCCGAACCCGGTCCCGAACCCGGTCCCGGCCCCGAACCCGGCGCCGCCGCCGTTCCTGCCGGGGGCGGCGGGCCGCTGCTGCTGGACACCCGGCTGCTGGCCGGATGGGGCCTGGCGGCCGGGGGCGTCCGGCGGTGCGCGGGACTCGACCTGCGCAGCTGCGTCCGGCCGGCCGGGCCGGACGCCCAGGACGCGCTGTTCTGAGCCGTGCCGGAGCCGTGCCGCGGCGGCCCGGCGGGCGCGCCGGGGGACGGGCCCGCGTGTACCGCCGTCGGCTGTCGTGACCTCGACTGTTAGGCTTGCGAAGCGTGAGCGCGAAGCCCCAGATCCCCAATGTCCTGGCCTCCCGGTACGCTTCGGCGACCCTGGCCCAGCTGTGGTCCCCCGAGCACAAGGTGGTCCTCGAGCGCCATCTGTGGCTCGCCGTCCTGAAGGCCCAGCAGGATCTCGGCATCGAGGTCCCGGCCACCGCCGTCGCGGACTACGAGCGGGTCGTCGACCAGGTCGACCTGGAGTCGATCGCCGCCCGTGAGCGGGTCACCCGGCACGACGTGAAGGCCCGGATCGAGGAGTTCAGCGAGCTCGCCGGGCACGAGCAGATCCACAAGGGCATGACCTCGCGGGACCTCACCGAGAACGTCGAGCAGCTGCAGATCCGGCAGTCGCTGGAGCACGTCCGCGACCGTACGGTGGCCGTCCTGGTCCGGCTGGGCCGGCTCTCCGCCGAGCACGCCGAGCTGGTCATGGCGGGCCGCTCGCACAATGTGGCCGCCCAGGCCACCACCCTCGGCAAGCGCTTCGCGACCGTCGCCGACGAGCTGCTGGTCGCCTTCAACCGGCTCGAGGAGCTGATCGCCCGCTACCCGCTGCGCGGGATCAAGGGCCCGGTCGGCACCGCCCAGGACATGCTCGACCTGCTCGGCGGCGACGCCGACAAGCTCGCCGAGCTGGAGAGCCGGGTGGCCGGCCACCTCGGCTTCGCCAACGTCCTCACCAGCGTCGGCCAGGTCTACCCGCGGTCGCTGGACTTCGAGGTCGTCACCGCGCTCGTCCAGCTCGCCGCCGCGCCGTCCAGCTTGGCCAAGACCATCCGGCTGATGGCTGGCCACGAGCTGGTCACCGAGGGCTTCAAGGCCGGCCAGGTCGGCTCCTCGGCGATGCCGCACAAGATGAACACCCGCTCCTGCGAGCGCGTCAACGGCCTCGCGGTGATCCTGCGCGGCTACGCGTCGATGACCGCCGAGCTCGGCGGCGACCAGTGGAACGAGGGCGACGTCTCCTGCTCCGTGGTCCGCCGGGTCGCGCTGCCGGACGCGTTCTTCGCCTTCGACGGCCTGCTGGAGACCTTCCTGACCGTGCTCGACGAGTTCGGCGCCTTCCCCGCCGTGATCGAGGCCGAGCTGGACCGCTACCTGCCGTTCCTCGCCACCACCAAGGTGCTGATGGGCGCGGTGCGGGCCGGTGTCGGGCGGGAGACCGCGCACGAGGTGATCAAGGAGCACGCGGTGGCCTCGGCGCTCGCGATGCGCGAGGGCGCCCGGGAGAACGCGCTGCTCGACAAGCTCGCGGCGGACGACCGGATCCCGCTGGACCGGGCCGGACTCGATGCGCTGCTGGCCGACCGGCTGTCCTTCACCGGTGCGGCGGGGGCGCAGGTGGCCGAGGTGGTGCGGCGGGTCCAGGCGGTCGCGGACGCCTACCCGGCGGCTGCCAAGTACGCACCGGGTGACATTCTCTGAAATCTGTCAGCTGTCAGTCGTCGACTGTTGATTGTCGGCTGATGCCTGACATCCGATGTCCGACATCTGACGGCTGACGGCTGACGGCTGATGTCCGACGCCGCGCGTCGGACGGACGTCCACCCCGACGGCCCCGCTCACGTCCGAGCGGGGCCGTCCGGCTTGACGCCGGCCCGGCCCGCCGGGCTCCGGCGTCCGGGCCCGATGGGCGGGGTCGTCGGCCCGCAGTACCAGTCGCAGTCGGGTTCGGCGACCGGTCGGTCGGGCTCCAGCGCATCGTTGGGTACGGTCGCCAGGGCCAATAGCCCGCCCGCCGCGAGCAGCCCGGCGCAGATCAGCATGGCGGTGTGGAACGCGTCGTTCACCTCGGAGGGCACCTGGTACGCCTCGCCGCTCAGCCCGGAGAGTGCGGGCAGCGCCGCGACGGCGAACAGTCCGGCGGCCCGGGCCGCGGCGTTGTTCACCCCGCTGGCGATGCCCGCCCGCTGCACGTCGACCGCCGCCAGGACGGTGGCCGTCAGCGGCGCGACCACCAGCGTCATCCCCGCGCCCAGGACCGTCACGGCGGGCAGGACGTCGGTCCAGTACGAGGCGCCCGGGCCGATCCGCAGCATCAGCAGCACCCCGGCCGAACAGATCATCGGGCCGAGGAAGAGCGGCAGGCGCGGCCCGATCGCCTTGCTCAGGCGTCCGGCCCGGCTGGAGAGCGCCAGCATCAGCACCGTGATCGGGATCAACGCCACCCCGGCGGCCAGCGGGCTGAACCCGGACACCGTCTGCAACTGCACGGTGAGCAGCAGGAAGATGCCGCTGAAGGCGGCGTACACGCACAGGGTGACCAGGTTGACCGAGGTGAACAGGCGCGAGGCGAACAGCCCCAGCGGGAGCATCGGGTTGGCGGACCGCCGCTCCGCCACGACGAAGGCGATCCCGAACAGCACACCGGCCACCCCGGCGATCAGCGAGAGGCCCTTGCCGCCCTCGGTGAGCGCGTAGGTCACACCGGCCAGGGCGAGAGCGGCCAGCACCGCGCCGCGGACGTCGAACCGGCCCTCGTCCGCCGGGTCCCGGGTCTCCGGGACGTGGCGGGCGGTCACGAGGACCACGGCCGCCGCCAGCGGGACGTTCAGGAGGAAGATCCACCGCCAGCCCGGGCCGTCCACCAGCCAGCCGCCGAGGAAGGGTCCCACGGCCGCCGCGACCCCGCCCAGCCCCGACCAGGCACCCACCGCACCGGCCCGGTCGTCCGGGTGGAACACCGCCTGGAGCATGGCCAGCGACCCGGGGGTCAGCAGCGCACCGCCGACACCCTGCAGCGCGCGGGCGAAGATCAGTACCCCGATGGTGGGCGCGGCCGCGCACAGGGCCGAGGCGGCGGCGAACCAGCACACCCCGATCAGGAACACCCGCCGCCGCCCGTACCGGTCACCGAGCGAGCCGCCGAGCAGGATCAGCGCAGCCAGCGTGAGCATGTAGGCGTTGACCGTCCACTGCAGGGCCGCTAGGGAGGCGCCGAGGTCGGCGCCGATCCTCGGGAGCGCGACGTTGACCACGGTGCCGTCGAGCATCGCCATGCCCGAACCGAGCACGGTGGCCAGGATCACCCACCGCCCCCGGGGCGTGCCGAGCCGGATGCCGCCCACATCGTCCGGCCCCGCGGCGTGCTGGGAGGCCGGATCCACGTCGTCCACGTCCCGATCGTCCGCCCCCGGCGGGGCCCGCGCACCCCGAACGGTGGAATCCGCGGCGATCCCGGGTGCGCCCTCCCGGACCGTCCGACGGGCGCGCACCCCGCCGCAGCGCGGTGATCCGCCACCGATCACCGGCCCCGGCCTGGCCTGACCACGCGGGCACCAAGACACGCGGGCACCAATGCACGCAGGCACCGAGCCGGCACAGGTACAGGACGGCGGTCAGCTCGCTGCTGCTGGTGCTGTTCGACTTCGGTGCGCCGGTGCCGCTGCTGCCGTGGTTCCTCACCGAGGGCGGCCCGCCGCCGGGCTCAGCGCCGTGGGGCCAGCAGCGCGGCCCGGCGCCACATCGGTTCGACGCCGCGGTCGATGATCCCCAGCTCGGTGAAGAAGCCGACCGCCTTGCGCGCCCACTCCACCCGGGTGTCGCGCCAGTACGGGTTGAGGTGGGCGGCCCGCTGTGCGGCCACCGGGTCCAGACCCGCCCGGGCGTACACCCGCGGGTGGATGATCTCTTCCACCGCCTGGTTGGCCAGCACCGCCAGCGCCCGCCGGAACACCGCCCGGCGTGCCGTGCTCATCCGGGCCCAGCGCCGTTCCAGCTCCGGCTTGGCGTAGCCGATGTGCCGGGCCTCCTCGATCACGTGGATCCGGGCCACCGAGCGGGCCAGCGGCTGCAGGGACTCGTCCCGGATCATCTCCCGCTGCATCGCGTCGGTGAACTCCTCGACGAATATCGCCCCGGCGAAGGTCATCGCGGTGTCGTTGGCCAGGAAGTGCAGCTGCCCGAGCCGCTGCGCCCGGCGGCTGGGCCGGGCGGAGGGGTAGCCGGTGGTGCTGATGTACCGGGCGAACATGGTGGAGTGCCGGCACTCGTCGGCGACCTCGGTGAGCGCGTACTGGGCGTGCCGGGTGGTCAGGTCGCTCTCGTAGACGTGCCGGACCAGTCCCTCCATCAGGACCAGTTCGAACCAGATGCCGGCCGCCGTGGTGCTGGCGAACTGGTCGACGCTGAGCCGGGCCTGCTGCTGCGGGTCGAGCGAGTGCCACAGCGGGGTGCCGTACAGCGAGACCCGGTGCGGGGGGACGGCGAAGTGCGCCGGGTCGAGGGGCGCGTCCCAGTCGATCTCGGTGAGCGGGTCGTAGGAGTGCTTGGCGGAGGCGCGCAGCAGCCGTTCGGCGTTCTGCTCGCGGTCCTGCGGCCGGGCGGCGGTGGTGGCTTCGCGCATGGGGGCTCCCGTGAGGGGCGGGTGGCAGGGTCGGGGCCGACGGTCCCGCGTACGGCCCCCGGGAGGAGTCAAGCAGTTATACACGGTGTCAACAAGGGTTCGGTGGCGAATCCCTCGCCGCGCGGCGGCCGGTGACGCCGGGCCAGACTTGGCGGTATGGACCCGGTCACCGCACTCGAACGGATCGCCTTCCTGCTCGAACGGGAGCTGGCCTCCCCGTACCGGGTGAAGGCCTTCCGCACCGCGGCCGAGGCCGCCGTCGCCCTGCCGCCGGGACCGCTGGACGCCACCCGCGCGGCCCAGGTGCCCGGCATCGGCCCGGTGACTGCGCAGGTGATCGCGGAGGCGGCCGCCGGCCGGGTCCCCGACTACCTGGCGGAGCTCGAGCAGCGGGCCGGTCCGCTCGCGGAAGGCGGCGAGGACCTGCTGGCGGCCCAGCGCGGCGACTGCCACCTGCACTCCGACTGGTCGGACGGCGGCAGCCCGATCGAACTGATGGCCCGCACCGCCCGCGACCTCGGCCACGAGTGGGCGGTGCTGACCGACCACTCGCCCCGCCTCAAGGTGGCCCGCGGCCTCAGCCCCGACCGGCTGCGGCAGCAGTTGGAGGTGGTGGCCGCGGTCAACGCCGAACTCGCGCCGTTCCGGCTGCTCAGCGGCATCGAGTGCGACATCCTCGACGACGGTTCGCTGGACCAGGAGGAGGACCTGCTCGCCCAGCTCGACCTGGTGGTCGCCTCCGTCCACTCCAAGCTCCGGATGGACGCCGGCGCGATGACCCGGCGGTTGCTGGCCGCGGTCGGCAATCCGCGGGTCGACGTCCTCGGCCACTGCACCGGCCGCCTGATCGCGGGGAAGACCCGTCCGGAGTCCGTCTTCGACGCCGAGGCCGTCTTCGCCGCCTGTGCCGCGGCCGGCACCGCCGTCGAGATCAACTGCCGCCCCGAGCGCCGCGATCCGCCCGCCCGGCTGATCGCGGTGGCCGAGGCCGCGGGCTGCCTGTTCTCGATCGACACCGACGCCCACGCGCCGGGCCAGCTGGACTGGCAGGCGTACGGCTGCGCCCGGGCGGCCGCCGCCGGTCTCGACGCCGGACGGATCGTCACCACCTGGCCGGTGGAGCGGCTGCTCGAGTGGACGGCCGGGCGGACGGCCTGACCCGGCGGACGCGGCGGCGGCCCCGGGCTGCCGGGGGCGCACGGGGCGGGCCGGGTGCGCCGGTGCTCTGCGCCGTGCGCCTCGTTGCCGGACGGGCTGCCGACGGGCAGTGTGTGTCGCGGTCGGTCCCCGCAACGGGCCGGCTCCTGCACGATCGACCGGTGTGATCGGCCTGCGCGATCGACCGGTGCGATCGACCGATGCGATCGACCTGTACGGCGGACGAAGGGCGGAACCCCGGGTATGGCAGCCAAGATCCTCATTGTGACCGGTGACGCGGCGGAGTCGTTGGAGGTCTTCTACCCGTACCAGCGGCTGCGCGAGGAAGGGTACGAGGTCCACATCGCGGCGCCGAGCCGCAAGCGGCTGCAGTTCGTGGTGCACGACTTCGTGGAGGGCTTCGACACCTACACCGAGAAGCCCGGCTACACCTGGCAGGCCGACCTCGCGGTCGCCGAGGTCGATCCGGCCGACTATGTGGCGCTGGTGCTGCCCGGCGGGCGCGCCCCGGAGTACCTGCGCAACGACCCCGAGGTGCAGCGGATCGTCCGGCACTTCTTCGAACTCGACAAGCCGGTCGCCCAGCTCTGCCACGGGCCGTTGATCCCGCTGGTCGGCGGGGTGCTGGCGGGCCGCCGCACGGCCGCGTACCCGGCGCTGGAGCCGGACGTGGTGGCGGGTGGCGCGGGTTTCGTGGACGGCGAGGCCGTGGTGGACGGCGTGCTGGTCTCCGGCCGGGCCTGGCCGGACCACCCGGGTTGGATGAAGGCGTTCGTCGAGGTGCTGCGGGAGAAGGCGCCGGTCGAGTGAGCCGCGGACGGCCACCGCGCCTCCGGTGGCGGGGCGGCCGTCCGTGCAGGTGCGGCGCCCGCGTCCGGCCCGTGACCGGGTGCGGGAGCCGGGCGCGCATGGGTGCTCAGGGTGCCAGCAGCGCGGCCCGCGGCGGGTTGGCGCCGGGCACCGCGCAGGTGAGGGCCGCCACCCTGGCGGCGAAGCGGCAGGCCTCGGTGGCCCGGTCGAGGTCGAGCCGGTCCAGGCGGCCGCCGAGCAGCCCCTGACCGCCGAGGTGGTGGAGCAGGCCGGCGGTGAAGGCGTCGCCCGCGCCGACGGTGTCCGCCACGGTGACCGGCTCCGCGGGCAGCCGTACCCGCTCGCCGTCCAGCGAGAGCAGTGCCCCGGCCGCGCCCAGGGTGACGACCACCAGCCGTACGCCCGCGGAGTGCCAGCGGTCGCAGGCCTCCTCGGCGGGGACCCCCGGGAGCAGGTGGGCCAGGTCGTCGTCGCTGAGCCGCAGCAGGTCGGCCAGCTCGCACCAGCGGGCCAGCCGCTCCCGGTAGGCGGCCGCGGGCACCAGCAGCGGCCGGACGTTGGGGTCCACCGAGATAGTGGCGCGGGCCGACGCGCGGGCCAGGAACTCCTCGACCACCGGCCCGCCGGGCGCGCGGACCAGGGCGAGCGAACCGCTGTGCACGCAGGCGGGGTCGCCGGCCGGTTCGGCGTCGAGTTCGGCCGCGGTCCACTGCCAGTCGGCCGCGCCCTCGGCGTGGAAGGAGTAGCTCGCGCGGCCCTCGCCGTCCAGGTCCGCGACGGCCAGCGTGCTGGGCTCGGGGGCGGCCACGCAGCCGTCCAGGTCCACCCCGGAGTCCGCCAGGTGGGCCCGGAACAGGCGGCCGAAGACGTCGCCGGACAGCCGTCCCAGGAACCGGGTGGGGGTACCGAGCCGGGCCAGCGCGACCGCCGTGTTGGCCGGCCCGCCGCCGGGGTGGACCCGCAGGGCGAGTTCGCCGTGGGTGCCCCGGCGGCCGTCGGTGAAGGCGTCGGCGACGCACTCGCCGAGCACGGTGATCTGGCGGCGGGACATGGCGGCTCCTCCGGTCACGGCGGGCCCGGGCCGGGGACCGCCGGACGGCGGGTCCGGCGGGCCGGCGCGCCCATCATCCACCGTCGCCCGTACGGCGGACGCGCCGCGGTGCCGGGGCGGCCGGCCGGACGGGCCGAGCCCGCTCGCGCGGCCCGGAAGGCGGTCCGGAACGGGCCCGGAAGGCGGCCGGCGCGGCCCGGGATGCCGGGGCGGGGCAGGGGGAGGAGGGTGGGTTCATGGCATGTCATCACGCGAACGGCGCGCACCGGGAGGTGCTGGAGCGCTACACCGAGGCGGTGGAGGAGTTCGGCCGGCTGGTCGGCATGGTTCTGGCGCGCCAGTGGGGGCTGCCGACGCCGTGCACCGAGTGGACCGTCCGGGACCTGGTCAACCACCTGACGGCGGAGCAGCTGTGGGTGCCCGAGATGCTCGCCGGGCTCACGGTGTCGCAGGTCGGGCCCAGGTATCAGGGGGACGTGCTGGGGGACGACCCGGCCGAGGCCTGGGATTCGGCGGTGCGGGCCGCCACGGCGGCCTTCACCGCGCCGGGGGCGCTCGACCGCACCGTCCACCTGTCGTACGCGGACCGGGACGCGCTCGGCTACTGCCGGGAGATGGCGGTGGACGCCGTGGTGCACGGCTGGGACCTGGCCAGGGCGCTCGGCGGTGCGGGCCGGATGACGCCGGCGGCCGCCGGGTTCGTCCTGGCCGAGGTGGTGGCCTACGGCGACCTGTCCTCCACCGGCATGTTCGCCACCGCCGTGCCGACCGGCCCGGACGCCGACCCGCAGACCCGGTTGCTGGGGCTGGCGGGCCGGGATCCGGGCTGGTCGCCGCCGGGCTGAGGCTCGGGGCCGTGGGGCCGGCGCCCCGGAGCCCGGCGGTCGCCGTGGGGCGGCCGGCGCGTACCGGCCGTGCCCAGCGCCGGGGGTCAGCAGTCCCGGAACTCCGGTGACTGGTTGAGCAGCTGGGCGCGGACCGAGGTGAACCGCCGGTAGGTCTCGCCCTGTTCGGCGCCCGGATGGAAGACCGCCACGCGGTGGCAGTTCTGGAAGGCGAGGCGGACGTTGAAGTGCCGTTCCAGGCTGCCCCGGATCGCGTCGCTGGCCAGGGCCCGCAGCAGCTGGGCGCGTTCCGCCTCGGTCGGGGCGGTGGTGTTGTCGGCGAACTCGGCCGTGCCGCCCCACAGTTCGCCGGTCAGCCGGGAGATCAGCCGGTAGGCGTAGGGGAGTGAGGTGCGGACGGTGTCGACGAACGCGCTCTCGTCGACCTCGTCGCGCTCGGCCTGGGCCAGCAGGGTGGGGGAGACGTCGAGGGACATCGGACCAGCTCCTTCTTAGAAGTGAAAGTCATTTCCAATTCGGGATCCTGGTGTTCCGCTGACGCACTGTCAAATCCCTGCTGGGCCGTCCGGGTCGGCGGCCTTGCGAGGTGGGGCCCGCGGGGCCGACCGGGCTTCGGCCGGACGGGCGGGGCTGCCGCGCACCGGCTGCGGTCGCGTGCTGCTGCGGCCGTTCCTAGGCTGGAGCCACATCGAGGAGGGCCGGCCCGAGGAGGCGTCGCATGACACAGCAACCGGACCTGGGGGCGGAGGCGGACCGGCGGATCCTGGAACGGATCAGCGACATGGTCGCCGCCGAGCGCGACCTGCGGGCGCTCCTCGCCGACGGCCGGATCGACGCCGACACCGAGCGGCAGCGGCTGCGCGACATCGAGCAGCAGCTCGACCAGAGCTGGGACCTGCTCCGCCAGCGGCGGGCGCGCAAGGAGGCCGGTGAGGATCCCAACCTGGCGAGCGTGCGCAGCGTCGAAGAGGTCGAGCAGTACGAGTCCTGAGGCCGGGGCGGGCCTGGAGGCTCAGGACTCCTCGGGGGCCGCGATGTCGAGGGCGGCGGCGTCGAGGGCTGTGGCGTCGAGCGCCGCGATGTCCAGGACCGCCGCGTCGAGGGCGGCGGTGACGCGGTCGAGCATGGTGCGCAGCTCGGTGAGGTCGGTGAGCGCCAGGCCGGTCGCCCGGCTGATCCGGCGGGGCACCTGGAGCGCCTGCTCCCGCAGGGCGGCGCCCGCCTCGGTGAGGCTGACGGTGACCGAGCGCTCGTCCTCGGCGCTGCGCTCGCGGCGGACCAGGCCGGCCGCCTCCAGTCGCTTGAGCAGGGGGGAGAGGGTGCCGGAGTCGAGGCGCAGGCGCTCGCCGATCTGCTTGACCGGGAGTTCGCCGTGCTCCCAGAGCACCAGCATCGCCAGGTACTGCGGGTAGGTCAGGCCGAGGTCCTTCAGGGTGACCCGGTAGACGCCGCCGAAGGCACGCGCGGCGGCATGCAGGGAGAAGCAGATCTGCCGGTCGAGGCTGAGCAGCTCCGCGTCCGGCAGCTCGGAGAGCGTGGTCATGGCTCCCAGGGTACCGGGAGGCTGTCGCCGACGATTTAGTTGTGCGCAATTCAGTTGTGTGCTCTACTTGTGGTCGTGAGGGCGGCCCGAAGACTCCGGCGGGCCGTCGAAGGCGACGAAGGGAACCCCTGATGGACGCGCTGTACACGGCTGCCGCCACCGCCAACGGCCGCGAGGGCCGCACGGTCAGCTCCGACGGCCGGCTCGACCTCGCGCTGGCGATGCCGCCGGCGCTCGGCGGCAACGGCGAGGGCACCAACCCCGAGCAGCTGTTCGCGGCCGGCTACGCGGCCTGTTTCGCCAGCGCGCTGGGCCTGGTCGGCCGGCAGGCCCGGGTCGACACCGGGGAGATCTCGGTGACCGCCGAGGTCTCGATCGGCAAGGACGACACCGGCTTCGGCCTGGCCGTGACGCTGCGCGTCGAGCTGCCGGACGCCCTCGCCGGCGAGACCGGTGAGCTGCTGGTCAAGCAGGCCCACGAGGTCTGCCCGTACTCCAAGGCCACCCGCGGCAACATCCCGGTGGAGCTCGTCGTCGAGTAGGTCCGGCGGGGAAGCCCGGCCGCAGGCGACGCGGCAACGCCCGAGGGCCCGTACCACTTCGCGGTGGTACGGGCCCTCGGGCGTTGCGTCACGCGGAGCCGGGCGTCGGCCGCGCGGGTCAGAGCGGGAGCAGCTCCGGGCGCTTGGCCTCGACGTGGTCGCCGGAGGATTCGCCGCGCAGCCGCCGGCCGACCCACGGGATCAGGTAGGTCCGGGCCCACTGCAGGTTCTCCCGGCGCTGCTCCGCCGGGGTCGGCGCCGGAACCGCCGGCCACGGCGCCTCGGGGTCGTCGGTGCCCGGCAGTCCGAGCGAACGGGCCGCGAGCAGCGCGACCCGCTGGTGGCCCTCGGGGGACAGGTGCAGCCGGTCGTCGTGCCAGGCCCGCCGGTCGTGGACCGAGCGCAGCGACCACAGGTCGGCCACCACGCAGTCGTTGCGGTCGGCGATGGCCCGCAGGTGCACGTTGTACGTGGCGATCTTGCCGCGCAGGTGGCGCAGCACCGGCACGTCGCGGGTGTCGAAACCGGTGCACACCAGCACCGTGCCCGCGCTGCGCCGCAGCTCCACCACCGCCCGCTCGAAGCGCTCGGCGACCTCGTCCGGGTCGCTGCCCGGACGCAGGATGTCGTTGCCGCCCGCGCAGAAGGTCACCAGGTCGGGCTGGATCCGGTGGACCTGCGGCACCTGCTCGGCGCTGATCTGGTCGAGCAGGCGCCCGCGGACGGCCAGGTTGGCGTAGCGGAAGCCGCCGACGGGGTCGCGGTCGGCGAGCATTCCGGCCAGGCGGTCCGCCCAGCCGGCGAACCGGCCGTCCTCGCCCGGGTCGTTGAGGCCTTCGGTGAAGGAGTCGCCGAGGGCGACGTACGAGTGAAGGTCAGGGGTCTCCTGGTGATCGGCCATGGTGAAGATAGTTCACCTTGTGAAGTGACTTACGCCACCGTAGGTGGCCCGGTGCGGAGCGTGATCTCCGCCACGGTGCCCGCGGGGCCGGTCCGCGCGGGCGGCCGGACCGTAGGGTGGAGGCCGCGGACCGCCGGCCGGCGGACCCGTCCGGGCCGTCCGGCCCGCCCGGCCAGACCAGGAGTCCCGTCCCATGTCCGACGCCGTCCACGACGAGAAGACCCGGCGCCGGGCCATGATGATCCGGGCCTCGATCTACATCGCGGGCACCCACCTGTTCGCCGGTTTCGTGATCCTGCTCTTCGCCCTCGGCGGCCGCCACCACTGAGCCGCCCCCTGCCGGGGTCCGCCGCCCACCACCGCGGCTGGTGCGACCGCACAGCCGTTCGTGGGGAATCCGTCCACCGGTGTGGAGGATCGCCCGTTGTGTCCGACACGTCCGGAAACAGAGCATGAACGGACGGTGCGGCCCGGTCCGCCCCGGAACCAGCCGGCGGCTCTCCCCGTTCCGCCGCACGGAACACCTGGAAGACGATGCCGCAGCCCCAAGCCACGTCCGCCGCCACCGGCCACGCCCTGATCGAGCAGCACGGCGTCGACACCATCCCGGAGGCGGAGCGCACCAGCACCCCGCGCGACGTGCTCACCATCCTGATCGGCTCCAACCTCGCCTTCGGCGTCGTCGTCTTCGGCTGGCTGCCCGTCTCCTTCGGCCTCTCCTTCTGGGCCGCCACCAGCTCGGTGGTGGTCGGCACCGTGCTCGGCATCGCGCTGACCGCGCCGCTGGCCCTGGTCTCGCTGCGCACCGCGACCAACCTCTCCACCAGCTCCGGGGCGCACTTCGGCGTCCGCGGACGGCTGATCGGCTCGGTCGTCGGCCTGCTGCTGTCGCTGGGGTACACCGCGCTGTCGCTGTGGGTCGGCGGCGACGTGGTGGTCGGCGCGCTCAACCGGCTGCTCGGCCTGCCCGCCCACGGCCCCGCGTACGTCGCGACCTACACCGTGCTGGCCGCCCTCAGCGCGACCGCCGCCGTCTTCGGCTACCGGCTGCTGCTGCGGCTGGAGAAGGTGCTGATGTGGGCGATGGGCGCGCTGCTGCTGGCCGGGCTGCTCGCCTTCGCGCCGCAGTTCGACGCCTCGGCGCACGGCTCGTACCTGCTCGGCGGCTTCTGGCCGACCTGGCTGCTGTCGGTGGTGGCGGCCGGGCTGAGCGGCCCGATCGCGTTCATCACCCTGCTCGGCGACTACACCCGGTACGTCTCGCCCGCCCGGCACAGCGGCCGCAAGGTGCTGCGCTCCACCGTGCTCGGGCTGTTCGCGGGACTGCTGATCCCGCAGCTGTTCGGCACCTTCACGGCCATCGCGACCGGCGGCGGCCAGGACTACGTGGGCGGGCTGATCGCCGGCGCGCCGCTCTGGGTCCTGGTGCCGCTGCTGCTCAACGGCCTGCTCGGCAGCGCCGGGAACACCGGCCTGATGCTGTACAGCATGGGGCTGGACCTGGACGCCATCCTGCCCCGCGCCACCCGCCTGCAGGCCACCTACGTGGTGGCCGGGCTCGGGACGGTCCTGGTCTTCCTCGGGCACTTCGTGTGGAACGCGCAGTCCGCCGTCACCTCGTTCGTCCTGGTGCTGACGGCGATCGGCGCGCCCTGGGCGGTGATCACCCTGATCGGTCACGTGCGCTGCCGCGGCGACTACGACCGGCAGTCGCTGCAGGTCTACAACCGGGGTACCCGCGGCGGCATCTACTGGTACCGCACGGGCTGGAACATCTCGGCCACGGTGGCCTGGGCGGCCGGCAGCGCGGTCGGCCTGTGCGGCGTCGACACGCCCGTCTACCACGGCTTCCTGCTCCCGCTGACCGGCGGGATCGACGTCAGCTTCCTGCTCTCCGGTGCGGTGGCGGCGCTGCTGTACCTGGGGCTCTCCCGCCGGCAGCGCGGCCTGGCCGGCCCGACCGGGCGGCCGACGGCGGCGGCCGGTACGGCCCGGGCCGGGGTCGGGCCGCGTACCTGACCGGGCCGCGGGGCTTTCGCGCAGGTGCGGCGGGCCACGGTCGGGGAGGGCGCGGTCAGAGGGGGGTGGCGGCCTTGAGCAGGAGGAGCAGGGCGACGGCCGCGTTGAGCGAGGACACCGCGGAGGCGGCGGTGCCGGCGGCGGCGACCATGGTGGCGAGGCCGGCCCGGCTGTGGGCCGGGGGCCAGCCGCTGGTGCGCGGGCCCGGCGCGAGCAGGGCGGCCACCCGGCGGGGCACCGGGCCCGGCGCGGCGAACGCGGCCAGGGCGCCCGCGACCGCGCCGGGAACCGGCGGCGGGACGGAGATGAGCGCGGCCCGGGCGACGGCCCGGGCAGTCAGCCGCCGGTCGCCGACAGAGTGCGCGGCCTCCTCGTCGGCCCACCGCTCGGTGCTGTAGGCGACAGCCTGCCGCAGCGGCCGCAGACAGGGGTTGACGCAGGCCGCGAGCTGGGTGGCCAGCAGGTAGCGGTGGTGATGGTGGGTCAGGTGGGCCCGTTCGTGCGCCAGCAGGACGGTCTGCTCGTCCGGGGCGAGGCCGGCCAGCATGCCGGTCGACACCGCGATCCGGCCGGGCGCGCCGGGCAGCGCGTACGCGTACGGGCGCTCGTCCGGCAGGACGGCGACCTCGGGCCCGCTGACGCCCGCCACCCCGAGCGCCTGCCGGCTGCGGGCCCGGACCCGACGGTGCCGGCGCAGGGTGCGGGCGCAGGCGGCGAGCACCACCAGCAGGGCGACGATCGCCGAGCTGCCGATGGTCCGGTGGAACGGGACGGCGTTGCGCACCTCCGGGTCGGACCAACTGTCCGGCAGCGGGTTGCCGGTGAGGTGGGCGGTGCCGACCACGAAGAGCAGGCACAGGCTGATCGCGCAGCTGGCCGCCATCACCACGGCGATCACCGTGAGCAGCCGGGCCGCCGTGCGCGGGTGCAGGTGCTGCTCGGCCAGCCGGGCGATGGGCAGGGCGGTGAGCGGCAGCACGAGCGGGAGGAAGACGAACACGCCCACGGCTCAGGCCTCGGATCCGTCCGCCGCGCTGTCGAGCAGGGCCCGCAGCAGTTCCTCGTCCTGCGGGAGCAGCGCGCTGACGAAGCTGGCGAGCACGGCGTCCCGGTCGGCGTGGGTGTCGAGCATCCGGCGCATCCGCAGCGCGGCGAGGCCGGCCGCGTCGGAGGCCGCCAGCCAGTGGTAGGAGCGGCCGGTGCGGCTGCGCGAGACGGCGTTCTTGCCGTGCAGGCGGGACAGGATGGTCATCACCGTGGTGTAGGCGAGGTCGCCGTCCAGCCGCTGCTGGACCCAGCCCGCGGTGACCGGCCCGGTCGCGGTCCGCAGGACCGCGAGCACCTGGGCCTCGAGCTCGCCCTGGGCGCGTCGGCGTACCCGGGGGAAGGCGGCCGCCGCGGTGGCCGAGGTGGTCGCCTGGTGGTCCGTCGTGGTGTCGCGCACGTCGGCGGCTCCCTCCGGTTCGGTGGCTCCGGACTGCCGGGGCGCTTCGTCGTCATCCTACTGAGCCGTCGTACCGGGCCGGCACGGGCCGGGGCGGGGGTGGGCTCCCGGGGCGGCTCGCGTGGTGCGGCGGTGGGCGCGCGAACTGACGGAAGGTCGGTGAATTGTCCGGTTTGGGCGCTATGCTCGACGGGTTGCCGCCCGGTCCGCGGTCGCCGTCGGCGGCCCCGCCCCGCGGCGGCTGACGGTCCGTCCGCCGGGTGGCCGCCGGAACTGTCCGGCGTGGTGAAGGGGGTACACGGGTGGTCGAGCGGCGCAGCCGCCGGAAGCCGGTGCTCTGGGGCATGGCGGGCCTGCTCTCGCTGGTCCTGCTGGCCGGTGTGGTGGTGTACCACCGGCTCAACGGCAATCTGCGGATCTTCGACGGGGACGCGCTGAGCCGCGACCGCCCGGCCGCCGGCGGCCCGGACGCGCAGGGGCGCACCCCGGTCAACGTGCTGCTGATCGGCTCCGACTCCCGAGACGGCGCCAACCGCGACCTCGGCGGCGGGGTGGAGAGCGGCGCCCGCTCGGACACCACCATCCTGCTGCACGTGTACGCCGACCACCGGCACGCCGTCGGGGTGTCGATCCCGCGCGACTCGCTGGTGGACATCCCGCCGTGCATGCTGCCGGACGGCAAGTGGACCAGGCAGCAGACCGGGGCGACCTTCAACAGCGCGTTCGAGGTCGGCGGCAGCGCCGACGGCAACCCGGCGTGCTCGCAGAACACCGTGGAGAAGCTGACCGGCCTCCGGGTCGACCACACCATCGTGGTCAACTTCTCCGGGTTCGCCTCGATGACCAGTGCGGTCGGCGGCGTGGAGGTCTGCGTCCCGAAGCCGGTGTACGAGGGCGACCTCAACCCGAACCTCGGCCGGCCGGGCCGGCTGCTGTTCCCGCAGGGCAAGCAGCGGGTCCAGGGCCAGGCGGCGCTGGACTACGTACGGCTGCGGCACGGCATCGGCGACGGGTCCGACATCGGCCGCACCAAGCGGCAGCAGGCCTTCCTCGGCTCGCTGCTGCGGCAGATCAAGGGGGTCGGGATGAACCCGGCCACCCTGCTGCCGCTCGCGGACGCCGCCACCGGCTCGCTGGTGGTCGACCCCGGACTCGGTTCGGCGGTCAAGCTGCTGGACTTCGCGCTCTCGCTGCGGGACATCGAACTCGCCGACGCCCGCTTCCTCACCGTGCCCTGGCGCTACCAGGGGTCCCGGGTGGCGCTGGTCCAGCCGGACGCCACCCAGCTGTGGGCGGCGCTGCGGGCCGAACGGCCGCTGGACGGGTCCGACGCCGACGCCTCGGCCTCGCCGGGCGCCGCGGCGCAGCGCGGCATCGAGGTCGAGGTCCGGGACGGCAGCGGCACCGCGGGTCTGGCCGCCCGCGCCACCGAGCAGCTGACGCTGAACGGCTTCACGCTCGCCGCCCGGGCCGCCGTCGCCACGCCGGCCCGCCGGACCACCGCGGTCCGCTACGGGCCGGGGCAGGAGTCGGCGGCCCGCGAGGTGGCCGGGCTGTTCCCCGGCGCGGGGCTGGAGCCGTCCGCGGAGCCGGGCGTGGCGCTGCTGCTGGGACGCGAGTTGGGGACCGCGACGGCGAGCCCGGGAGGCGCCTCGCCCGGCGGCGGGCCGGCCGGGCGGCTGCCGGCCTCGCTCACCGCGGCGGGCAGGTCCGCCGCCGACGACCCGTGCACCGACCTGTCGTACGGCTGACGCCTCCCGGGGCGCGCGGAGCGCTGACGGCGGACCAGGGGACGGGTCGGCCCGGCCGATTCACGCGCGATCTACAGTGCTGTAGATTCGGAGCAGCGCGAGATGCAGGGAGCCGGGCGCGCGCGGACCGGCGCGGGGAAGCAGGAGGACACCATGGGAGTCACGCTCGCCAAGGGCGGAAACGTCTCGCTGACCAAGGAGGCCCCCGGGCTCACCGCGGTCATCGTCGGACTGGGCTGGGACGTGCGGGGCACCACCGGCGCCGACTTCGACCTCGACGCCAGCGCGCTGCTGTGCAACGAGAGCGGCCGGGTGCTCGGTGACCAGCACTTCGTCTTCTACAACAACCTGCGCAGCCCCGACGGTTCGGTCGAGCACAGCGGCGACAACCTCACCGGTGGCGGCGACGGCGACGACGAGCAGATCAAGGTCGACCTGTCGGCGGTGCCCGCCCAGGTCGTCAAGGTCGTCTTCCCGGTCTCCATCTACGACGCCGAGGCCCGGCGGCAGAGCTTCGGCCAGGTGCGCAACGCCTTCATCCGGGTGGTCAACCAGGCCGACGGCAGCGAGGTCGCCCGCTACGACCTGACCGAGGACGCCTCAACCGAGACCGCCATGGTCTTCGGCGAGCTCTACCGCTACGGCAACGAGTGGAAGTTCCGCGCCATCGGCCAGGGTTACGCCTCCGGCCTGCGCGGCATCGCCCTCGACTACGGCGTCAACGTCTGACCCGACCCCCGTCCGGCCCCGGGGCCGCGACCGCGTACCGCGCGGCCGCGACCCCGGGGCCGTCCGCGTACCCGCCGGGGCCCTCTGGTAGAACTCGGGACCGTCGGGACACGGGGTCCACCGGCGGCCGGCCCGGCCGTCACGGCCGAAGGGGAGCAGCAGTGACCACGGAGAGCACCGAGAACACGGGGACCGAGGGGATCACGGGGACGGCGGGGACCGGGGGGACCGGGGGGACCACCGAACGGATCGGACCGCCCCTGGTCGGAGGCGAACGCGAGATGCTGCGCGCCTTCCTCGACTACCACCGTGCCACCCTCGCGATGAAGTGCGACGGCCTGTCGGACGAGGAGCTGCGCCGGCAGTCAATGCCGCCCTCCACGCTCTCGCTGCTCGGCCTGGTGCGGCACCTGGCGGAGGTGGAACGGACCTGGTTCCGCCGGGTGGTGGGCGGCGAGACCGTCCCGCTGGTGTACTCCGACCAGGACGACTACCAGGTGGCGTACGACGCGAGCGGTGCCACCCGTTCGGAGGCGTTCGCGGCCTGGGAGGCGGAGGTCGCGCACTCCCGCCGGATCGAGCGGGAGGCCGAGTCGCTGGACGTCACCGGCCACAACGCCAGGTGGGGCGAGGACGTGTCGCTGCGGCTGGTGATGCTGCATCTGATCCACGAGTACGCACGGCACAACGGCCACGCCGACCTGCTGCGGGAGGGCATCGACGGGACCGTCGGCGCCTGAGCGGCGCGGCCCCGCCGGGCGCGCCCGCTCGGACCGGCGGCCCGGTCAGACCAGCAGCTCGCCCACCAGCTCCGCGAACTCCTCCGGCGTCACCACCCGCACCCCGAGCTCCTCGGCCTTGGCCCGCTTCGAGCCGGCCTTGTCCCCGGCGACCAGCAGGGTGGTGCGCTTGGAGACGCTGGAGGACGCCTTGCCGCCGGCCCGCTCGATCAGCTCGTTGGTCTCGGTGCGCGACAGGGCGGCGAGCGGCCCGGTCATGGTGCCGGTGACCACCACCGCCTGCCCGGCGAGCGGGCCCTGCGGCCCGTCCTCGGCGGCGGATGCGGAGGCCGCGGAGGACCCGGAGACCGTGGCGGGCGCGGTCGGGGCGGTGACGGCGGTGCCCACGCCGAGCGCCGCCAGCCGGTCCAGGACATCGGCCAGTTCGGCGAGTTCGGCGACCACCACGGCGGCCTTCTCCGGGCCGATGCCGTCCACCCCGGCGAGCGCCTCGGCGTCGGCGGCGCGGATCGCGGCCATGCTGCCGAAGTGCGCGGCGATCCGGCGGGACATCGACCGGCCGGTGCCGCGGACCCCGAGCGCGCAGAACACCCGGTGCAGCGGCTGGGCCTTGGCCGCGGCGAGGGCGGCGATCAGGTTGTCGGCGCTGGTGTCGCCCATCCGCTCCAGGGTCAGCAACTGCTCCCTGGTCAGCGTGAACAGGTCGGCGAGGTCGGTGACCAGGCCGGCGTCGACCAGCTGGACGGCCCGGGTGCCGCCGAGGCCCTCGATGTCGAGCTGGTCGCGCCCGGCCGCGTAGCGGATCGAGGCGACGGCCTGGCAGCCGCGCCCGCGCACGCAGCGCCAGCGCTGCTGGGAGGTGTCGATCGCGTCGCCGCAGCGCGGACAGTCCGTCGGGAAGACGATCTCGCGCTCGGCGCCGGTGCGCTGCTCGGTCAGCGGCGCCTCGACGCGCGGGATGACGTCGCCGGCGCGGTGCACGAAGACCTGATCGCCGATCAGCAGGCCGCGGCGGGTGATGTCGGCGGGGTTGTGCAGGGTGGCGTACGTGATCGTGACGCCGTCCACCTCGACCGGCTCCAGGACGGCCCGGGGGGCGATCACGCCGGTCCGGCCGACGTTCCACTCCACCTCCAGCAGCCGGGTGACCTTGTGCACGGCGGGCAGTTTGTAGGCGACCGCCCAGCGCGGTGCCCGCGAGCCGGAGCCGGCCTGCTCCTGGTCGGCGGCCGCGTCCGCCTTGATCACGATCCCGTCGATCCCGAACGGGAGCGCCGCCCGCAGCGCGCCGATCTCGGCGATCCGCTGCTGGACCTGCGCCACGTCGGTGCAGTGGCGCGGGCCCGCCGCGGTGGCCGCGGCGGTGTTGGCGCCGAGCGCGGCGATCCGCTCCAGCAGCTCGCTGTGGGCGGGTTCGGGCAGTCCGAGGGCGTCGTAGGCGAAGAAGGTGAGCTCGACCCGGTAGGCGCGGTCCTTGGCCCGCAGGGTGCCGGCCGCGCCGTTGCGCGGGTTGGCGAACGGGGTGGCGCCGTGCGCCAGCCGGACCGCGTTGGCCTGCTCGAACTGGCTCTGCGTCAGCAGCACTTCGCCGCGCAGCTCGACGTCGACCGGCTCGCCGAGCTCGGCCGGCAGCCCGAGCACCGCGCCGGTGGCGTGTGAGATGTCCTCGCCGGCCAGGCCGTCGCCGCGGGTGACCAACTGGACCAGCCGGCCCGCCCGGTAGCGGGCCGCCACCGCCAGGCCGTCCAGCTTGGGCTCCACGCACCAGCCCGCGACCGGCCGGCCGAGCCGGCGCTCCAGCCCGGCGGCCCACAGGTCGAGCTCCTCGGCCGAGAAGACGTTGTCCAGGCTCAGCATGGGCACGCTGTGCGGGACGTCGCCGCCGGCCGCGCCGCCGGCCACCTTGCCGGTCGGGGAGTCCGGCAGCACCTGGTCGGGGTGGGCCTGCTCGTACGCGGTGATCGAGCGCAGCAGCGCGTCGTACTCGTCGTCGCCCAGCGGCGTGGAGCCGTCGGCGTAGTAGGCCTCGGCCGCCCGGACGGCGGTGGCGACGGCATCGGCGTAGGCGGTGGGGGAGGCCGGAACGGCTGCGTGCTTCATGTCGAACATCATCTCGACCGACACTGACAGTTCCCGACCGGCAGTGATCGCGGGCGGGCGGATGGCCCGGGTTGATCGCGGGTGCGCCGCCAGGGGCGTGGGCGGCCGGGGCTCAGGCCGGTCCCGGCGGAGCCTTCAGCGCCGCCAGGCGGGCGGACGCCGCCGAGAGCAGCAACTCCAGCGCCCGCGGGTACCCGCTGCGCCGCATGTCGGTGACCAGCAGCCGGGCGGTGGCCGCGATGTTGGGGTGGGTCTCGGCGGGCAGCCTGGCGTAGTGCCGCTGCCAGACCGCCAGGTCGGCCGCGCGGGCGGGGGCGGGCAGCGCGTCGGCGGCCGCGTCCAGCGCGGCGAACGCCAGGCCCTGGTCGACGAAGGCGTGGTAGATCGCGACCGCCTCCGGGTCCGGGAACCCGGCGCCGCGCAGCACCCCGAGGATGGTCTCCACCGCGCGGGCCTCGTTCTGCCGCCCGGTGGTCCGGTACGCGGCCAGCAGGGCGGCCTGCGGATGCGCCTGGTACGCCGCGTGGATCCGCAGGCCGATGGTGCGCAGGTCGGCGACCCAGTCGCCGGTCGAGCGCCAGTCGTGCTGGGCGCGGGCGATCAACTCGTCCGCGATGGCGAGCAGCAGGTCGTCGGTGTTGTGGAAGTACCGGTAGATCGCGCTGGGGTCGGCGCCGAGCGCGGCGCCGAGCCGGCGGACGGTGAGCGCCTCGGCGCCGTGCTGGGCGAGCAGCCGCAGCGCGGTCGAGATGATCACCTCGGCCGACAGGACGGTGCCCTGCTTGGTCGGCCGCCGTCGGCGGCGCTCGGGTTCGGGGACCACGCGCTCGTTCATCCGGCTGTGCTCCTGCGGTCGTCGGCCGGGCGGAGGGCCCGGCCCGCTGGCGGCACCTTATGACAACGCCATTGACCTGAAAAGGCCCCCGGGAGTTTCATGACCAGCCACCGGGGCCCGACGCGGCCCCCACGGTCGAGGCGGTGGTCCGTTGGCAGCAATGGCGAAGGACGAGGCGAGAGCCCGGGGGAACGGCGACGGGGCGGGCGGGCCCGGCGCGGGGAGCGGCGGCACGGCGCCGCACACCACGATGCGCAAGACGCTCGGCGTGGTGGACGGCGTGGCCATCGCGGCCTCCAGCACCGCCGCCACCTCCAGCATCGGCATCGGTCTGGGACTGACGGCCTCGGTCGTCGGACTGCACCTGCCGGCCATCATGCTGCTGGCCTTCCTGCCGGTGCTGGGCATCGCCGGCGCGTACGGCCGGCTCAACCTGGTCGAGCCCAACGCGGGCAACTCGTACACCTGGGTGGGGCGCACGCTCAACCCCTGGCTGGGCTTCCTGACCGGCTGGGTGAACACCGTGGGCACCATCGTGTTCATGGCCTACACCACGGCGGTCACCGGCTCGGCGCTGATCCAGCTGGCCGGCGAGGCCGGCCTGCACCGCCTGTTCGGGCTGGACCTGGACCCGGACTCCACCCGGCAGACCACCGTGATCGGCCTGGTGGTGCTGGTGGCCGCCACCGTGGTGGCGGTGCGCGGGCTGCAGCTGGCCGCCCGGCTGCAGAAGTACCTGCTGGTCTTCGAGTACCTGGTGCTGCTCGGCTTCTGCGGCTACGGCCTGTTCGCCGGGTCGCAGCCGTTCTCGCCGGACTGGTACAACCCGTTCGCCATCCCCTCGATGGGGGCGCTGGCCCAGGGCATGGTGCTGGCGGTGTTCTGCTACTGGGGCTTCGAGGCGGTGTTCAGCGTCGGCGAGGAGGTCCGCGAGCCGAAGGACGCCTCCCGGGGCGGCATGATCGCCCTGGTCACCATGCTGGCGCTGTTCCTGCTGGCCGGAACCGCCTTCCAACGCGTGCTGCCGCTCGACGAGTTGGCCGACAACGGCGCCCAGGGCCTGACCTACTTCGGCAACAAGCTCGCGCACCAGCCGCTGGCCGCACTCCCGCTGATCGCACTGACCTTCTCCGCGGTCGCCTCCCTGCAGGCCAACGTCATCCCGACCGCCCGCGGCACCTACGCGATGGGCCGCGACGGCACCCTCGGCGCCGTCTGGACCAGGATCCACCCCCGCTACGCCACCCCGGTCACCGGCACCGTGCTGATCACCGCCATCGCCTCCGCCGTCGCCCTGGTCTCGCTGGTCATCCCGACCGTCACCGACCTGATCGATGCCGCCGTCAACGCCATCGGCATCGTCGTCGCCCTCTACTACGCGCTCACCGCCGTCGCCGCCGCCGTGCGCTTCCGCCACCTGCTGCGCGGCAACCCGTGGGTCGCGCTGCGGGCGGTGGTCGGCCCGCTGCTCGGCGCCGCCGTGCTGCTCGCCGTCGGCGGCTACCTGGCCTGGAGCTTCTACGACTCCGCCGACCACTTCGAACTCAGCGCCGACAACGGCTGGTTCCAGCTGCTGGTCCCCGTACTGATGATCGTCAGCGGTCTGCCGGTGGCCGGCTGGGCCCGCTGGGGCCGCCGTTCGGACTTCTTCCGGTCCGGCGCCGGGACCGACGGCGACGCACCCGGCACGATGCAGTAGCGCCCACGCGCCGTAGCGCCCGTGCGCTGGCCGCCCGTGCCGTGGCACCCACCCGACCACCCTCCGACCTCCCCGAGACCCGCTGGAGCCTCCATGACCCCCCACGCCGACCTGGTCCTGACCGGCGGCCCGGTCTTCACCGCCGACGCCGCCCGCACCAGGGCCACCGCACTCGCCGTCACCGGCGAGCGGATCACCGCCGTCGGCCACGACGAGGTGCGCGAGCTGATCGGCCCGCGCACCGACGTGGTCGACCTGGAAGGCCGGATGGTGGTGCCCGGCTTCCAGGACGCCCACCTGCACGCCGTCTACGGCGGTACCGAACTCGGCGAGTGCGACCTGTCCGGCACCGTCGGCGCCGAGGAGTACCTGCGGCGGATCCGGGCGTTCGCCGAGGCCCACCCGGGGCGTCCCTGGATCACCGGCAGCGGCTGGTCGATGGAGAGCTTCGCCGGCGGCACCCCCACCCGGCAGCTGCTCGACTCGGTGGTCCCCGACCGCCCGGTCTACCTGCTCAACCGCGACCACCACGGCGCCTGGGCCAACACCCGCGCCCTGGAGCTGGCCGGCCTCACCCGGGACACCCCCGACCCGGCCGACGGCCGGATCGAACGGGAGGCCGACGGCACCCCGTCCGGGATGCTCCAGGAGGGCGCCACCGGCCTGGTCGCCCGCCTGGTGCCGCCCACCACCGCGGCCGACCGGCTGGCCGGGCTGCTGCGGGCCCAGGAACTGCTCCACTCGCTCGGCATCACCGGCTGGCAGGACGCGCTGCTCGGGGTCTTCAACGGCCAGCCCGACCCCACCGACGCCTACCTGGCCGCCGCCGGCGCCGGCACCCTGACGGCCAGGGTCACCGGTGCCCTGTGGTGGCAGCGCGAACGCGGCGCCGAGCAGATCCCCGAGCTGGTCTCCCGCCGGGCCGGGAACACCCTCGGCCGGTTCAGCACCCCGGCCGTGAAGATCATGCAGGACGGCATCGCGGAGAACTTCACCGCCGCGATGACCGCCCCCTACCTGGACGGCTGCGGCTGCGCCACCGCCAACTCCGGCCTGAGCTTCGTCGATCCGGTGGCGCTGCGCTCGTACGTCACCGAACTGGACGCGCTCGACTTCCAGGTGCACTTCCACGCGCTCGGCGACCGCGCGGTGCGCGAGGCGCTGGACGCCGTCGAGGCCGCCCGCAAGGCCAACGGCAGGCGTGCCACCCGGCACCACCTGGCCCACCTCCAGGTGGTCCACCCGCAGGACGTACCGCGCTTCGCGGCGCTCGGCGCGATCGCCAACATCCAGCCGCTGTGGGCCGCGCACGAGCCGCAGATGGACGAGCTGACCATCCCGTTCCTCGGGCCGGAGCGGGCCGGCTGGCAGTACCCGTTCGGCGACCTGCTGCGCTCCGGTGCCACCCTGGCGGCCGGCAGCGACTGGCCGGTCAGCAGCCCCGACCCGATCGCGGGCATCCACGTCGCGGTGAACCGGGCGGAGCCCGGCGCCACCGACGGCCGGGTCTTCCTGCCCGAGCAGCGGCTCGACCTGGCGACCGCGCTGGCCGCGTACACGGCCGGGTCGGCGCACGTGAACGGCCAGGACGAGGTCGGCACGCTGCAGGCCGGCCGGCTGGCCGACCTGGTGCTGCTGGACCGGGACCCGTTCGCGGGCCCGGCCGAGGAGATCGCCGCCACCCGCGTCCTGCGGACCTGGGTCGGCGGACGGCTGGTGCACCGCGCCGACTGACCGCGGGACCGGACCGGCCCGTACCGGGGCCGGCCGGGTGTCCCGGGTCCGGCGCCGCGGCGTCGGGCCCGGGATCTGTCGTACCCCGGTGCCATGCTGAGTGACTGTCAGGGGAGCCGCCCGAGACCGCGGCCCCGCACCCTTCGCCTGCCCGGGAGTGCCCCCGTGTCCACCAAGATCTTCGTCAACCTGCCGGTCAAGGACCTGGAGAAGTCGAAGGCCTTCTTCGCCGCGCTCGGCTACGCGTTCAACCCGCAGTTCACCGACGACAAGGCCGGCTGCCTGGTGCTCGGCGAGGACAGCTTCGTGATGCTGCTGAGCGAGCCGTTCTTCGCGACCTTCACCAAGAAGTCCATCGCGGACACGGCGTCCTCCGCCGAGGTGATCGTGGCGCTGGGCGTCGAGAGCCGCGCCCGGGTCGACGAGCTGGCCGACGCGGCGCTGGCGGCCGGCGGCACGCCGTCCAACGGGCCCAGCGACCAGGGCTTCATGTACGGCCGCAGCTTCCAGGACCTCGACGGCCACCTCTGGGAGGTCATCTGGATGGACCCGGCGCACGTCCAGGGCTGATCCCTCCGTGCGTTCCCCCGGCCGAGCGCTGTTAGGTTAGCCTCGCCTAAACAAGCTGGACGGGGTGCCGCTGCCGCCCCCGAGGGGAGCGACCGTGGAACCGAAGGAACTCGCCGGAGAGGTCGCCCTGGTCACCGGGGCAGGTCAGGGGATCGGTGCGGCGGTGGCCCGCGCGCTGGCGGCCCGGGGCGCCCGGGTCGCGGCGGCCGACCTCGACCCCGCCGGGATCGAGCGGCTGGCGGCCGGCTCCGGCGGCGCGGTGTCCGCCCATCCGCTCGACGTCGCCGACCCGGCCGCCGTCGAGGCGGCGGTGGCCCGGATCGAGGGTGAACTCGGGCCGCTCACCGTCCTGGTGAACGTCGCCGGCATCCTGCGGACGGCGCCCGTCGTCGACCTCACCGACCAGGACTGGGCGGACACTTTCGCCGTCAACGCCTCGGGCGTCTTCCACGTCAGCCGCGCGGTGGCCGGGCGGATGGCCGCGCGCGGACGCGGCTCGGTGGTCACGGTCGGCTCCAACGCGGCCGGGGTGCCGCGGGTCGGGATGGCCGCGTACGCCGCCTCCAAGGCCGCCGCGACCATGTTCACCAAGTGCCTCGGGCTGGAGCTGGCCCGCTCCGGCGTGCGCTGCAACGTGGTCTCGCCCGGCTCCACCGACACCGCGATGCAGCGCGCGCTCTGGTCCGGTGACGAGCGGGCCGCCGCGGCCCGGGTGATCGCGGGCGACCTCGACTCCTACCGGGTCGGCATACCGCTCGGCCGGATCGCCGACCCGGAGGACATCGCCGAGGCGGTGGTCTTCCTGGCCTCCGACCGGGCCCGCCACATCACCATGCACGACCTGTACGTGGACGGCGGTGCCACCCTGCGGGCCTGACCGGACGGCCGACTGTCAACCGAGGGTTGACGCCCACGGGGGTGTCAACCTAAGGTTGACGCATGGACGAACCCGTGCAGATGACCGGCCCGGTCCGGCTCGACGACCTGATCGCGGCCATCAAGAAGGTCCACCCCGACACCCTCGACCAGCTCTCCGGCGCGGTGATCGCCGCGGACCACCTCGGCGAGCTGGCCGACCACCTGATCGGCCACTTCGTCGACCAGGCGCGCCGCTCGGGCGCGTCCTGGACCGACATCGGCAGGAGCATGGGGGTCACCCGGCAGGCCGCCCAGAAGCGTTTCGTGCCCAAGGACCCCGGTGAGCCGTCCGACCTCGACGCCTCCCAGGGCTTCGGCCGCTTCACCGTCCCGGCCCGCAACGTCGTCATCACCTCCCAGGAGGAGGCCCGGGCCGCCGGGAACGACGAGATCCGCCCCGAGCACCTGCTGCTCGGCCTGCTCGCCGAACCGCAGGCCGTCGCCGCCCGCGTCCTGGAGGCGCAGGGCGTCACCGCCGACGCCGTCCGGCGGGCAGCCACGGCGGCGCTGCCGCCGCCGGCCGAGCGGGTGCCGGACCTGATCCCGTACGACGGGGCGGGCCGGAAGGTCCTGGAGCTGACCTTCCGTCAGGCCCTGCGGCTGGAGCACCGGCACATCGGGACGGAGCACATCCTGCTCGCCCTGTTCGAGCAGGAGGCGGGCGACGGCGTGCTCACCGGTCTCGGTCTCGACCGGGCCGCCGCCGAGGCCGCCGTGGTCGAGGCGGTCGCCGCCGAGCTCGCCGGACCCGCCGAGGACGCCGACGCCTGACGGGCGCTCACCAGTACCGTTCGTCGTCCTCGGCGACGGGCTGTACGAGTTCCGGGCCGCCCCGGTGCGGGGTGGCCGGGTAGCCCTCCGGCGGGGCCGGCAGTGCGGCGACGCACGCCGCCGAGCAGGCGTTGACCAGCAGCGGCAGCACATCGGTCGCCACCCGCAGGGAGATCCACACCTGGTGCACCGCGCCGCCGTCCAGCGCCCGGTCGCAGACGCTGCAGGTCCGCAGGGCCCCGCCCCCCACCCCGGGGTCGGCCGCACCGGCCGGGTGCGGTCCGCCGTCGAGTGCAGGGAACGGCGGCCGGATATTCTCGTTGCCGAACAGCGCCCGGGTGCTCACCGTGCTCCGCCGCAGGTTCCGGCACCGGGTCAGCTCGTACGGGTACCAGTGCAGCCGGTACGAGGTGTACGGGGTGAACTCCTCGAGCGCGGTCATCGCCCCGATCTCCGGCGGGATCCGCACCAGCGCGCTGCCGTACAGGTTGAAGGTCCGCACCGCGGTCAGCCGGGCGATGGACGGCGGCAGCGTGATCACCTCGGCCCGCTCCGCGGGGCTGAGCTCCCGCAGCGGGTGGAACTCCTCGCGCCCGTCCGCGGCGGCCTCCTCGACCAGCGCGAGCAGGTGGAGCCAGCCGGGGGCGGAGGTGTCCTGCAGTTCGGTGTGGAAGCGCACCTTGCGGCGCCGGGACACCCGGTACTGGTCGAAGCAGCGGCAGGTCCGGTCGTCGGCCGGGGCGGGCACATCGGCGCCGAAGCGGTTGCGGAGCACGGGCCCGCCGGGGTCGGTCGTCATGCGGCGACCGTACCGGCCGGCCCGCGGGGTGCTGCGCGCAGGGCCGTCAGCCGCTCCCGTCCTCGGTCTCGGCGGTGGTGCCGTCCGCGCGGACCGCGAACCGCGGCTCCCACCCGGGATGGCCGGACCACGGCAGCGCCATCTCCACCAGGGCGTCCCACGGCAGATGCCAGCGGCGGGGGTCCCGGGTGTCCGCGACCATCAGGGCCACCGCCGCGCCCAGCAGGGCGCTCGAGTTGCGCAGTGCGGTGCGCAACCGGTCGGCGCCGTCCGCGTAGTCGACGCTCTCGAGCTCCTCGGCGCTGCGGGCGCCGACGAACTCCACGAGGTCGCGCACCGTCTCGGCGGACGGCTGGGCGGGCTGGGCGGCGCGGTTCGGTTCGGGATCGCTCACCCGTCCATCCCAGCACGGAGGCCGGCCGCACGGTGCGAGGCGCACCCGGCGGGCACGCAGTCGCTTGCCATCGCCTGACGGTCTGTTCTATAAGTAATAGAGCAGGCAGACAGCAGGCGGGAGCCGATGTGATCCTCACCCTCGATCTGAACAGCGAGATCCCGATCTACCAGCAGATCCGCGACCGGGTGGTCGAGGCGGTCGCCGCCGGCGAACTGGCCGAGGGTGCGGCGCTGCCGTCGACCCGTCAGCTGGCCGCCGACCTCGGCATCAACTTCCACACCGTCAACAAGGCCTATGACCTGCTGCGTCGCGAGGGGCTGCTGCTCCTGAACCGCAAGAGCGGCGCCGTGGTGCGCCGGGACGCCCGTTCCGGGCCGCCGGAGCCCGGCTTCACGGACGACTGGGGTGCCCGGCTGCGCACGCTGCTGGCCGAGGCGACGGTGCAGGGGCTCGACGGGGCGGCGGTGCTGGCGGCCTGCGGCCGGACGGTGGGCGGGTTCCGGGTGCGGCCCGAGGGGGCCCGCGTGGAGGGGGAGTCGGTATGACGGTCACGGTGGTGGTGTCCGGGGCGATCGTCCCGGTGGTGGTTCTGGTGCTGGCCTGGCTGGCGCCGGCGATGGCCGACCCGGGTCTGCCGTTCGGGGTGCGGATCCCGGCGGCGCACCGGGACGCGGCTGTGATAGGTGAGCAACGCCGTTCCTACCGGAGGCTGTTGGCGTTGGGTGGCGGGTCCGCGGTGGCGGTCGGGGCGGTGCTCGCCGCCGTCCTGCCGGACCCGGCCGCGGTGGCGACGGCGGTGACCGCCGTGGTCGCGGCGGTCGGCGCGACGGCCCATGTCCGGGCCCGCCGGGCGATCCGCTCCGCCAAGGAGCGCGAGGGCTGGTACCGGGGTCTGCGGCAGGGCGTGAGCGTCGACACCTCGCTGCGGACCCGGCCGGTCCGGGCGCCCTGGCCGTGGGCGGCGCCCGCGGCCCTGCTGATCGCGCTGACCGCCGCACTCGCCGTCGCCCGGTATCCGGGAATGCCCGGGCAACTGCCCACCCACTTCGGGGCCGACGGTACGGCGGACCGGTTCGCGGCCAAGTCCCTCACCACCGCCTTCGCGCCCGTCCTCGCGCAGCTCGGGCTCACCGGCCTGCTCGGGCTGACCGTTCGCCTCGCCCTGCGCGGGCGGGCCGACCTCGACCCGGCCGACCCGGCGGGCAGCGCCGCGCGGCACCGCCGCTACCTCAGGCGGACCTCGGCCGCGCTGCTGGTGCTGGCCGCCCTCGTCGACCTGTCGGTGCTGCTCGCGGCGGTACGGATCTGGCGCGGCGAACACACCGTCGAGCCCGCCGAACTGCTCGCTCCGGTGCTCCTCGGGCTGGCGGTCCTGGTGGTCGTCGCCGTCCGCACCGGTCAGGGCGGCAGCCGGCTCGACCGGGCCTCCGCGCGGCCCGAGCCCGGCCCGGGCCCGGAGCCGGGCCTGGTCCACGTCGACGACGGCCACCACTGGCGGCTGGCCGGCACGGTGTACGTCAACCGGCGGGACCCGGCGCTGCTGGTGCCAAAGCGCCTGGGCGTCGGGTGGACCCTCAACCTGGGCAACCCGCGGACGCTGCTGCTCGCCGCGCTCTGCGCGGGCTTCGCGCTCGCCATGAGCCTGATCTGACCCCACCGCGACCCCTGGGCGCGCCGCACCGTACGGGTGTGGCGCGCCCAGCTGCGTTGCCGGCCCCCCCGGCGGCCTGCGCCCGACTGCGGGTGGAGGCACCGCCAGAACTGCTGCCCCCGCGGGGATTGACGGCGCGTCGACACGATGGTTCAGTGGCTCAGCCACTATACCTCTGGATACGGGAGAGGCCGATGAAGACGCTGCCCCGGCGCGGCACGGCGTTCGACGAGCTGATGGTGGGGACCGTGCGGCTCGCGGGCGAGGCCGGGGCGCGTCCGATCCGGCTGGACCTCGCGGTCCGGGCGGACCGGGTGCTACTGCCGCACCGCACCACCGACGCCCGCCTCACCGGCCGGGTCCGGATCGGCGGACTGGCCGACGACCCTTCCGCCGCAGGGGAGTTGGAGATCTCCCCGCTGGCCCGGCGACGGATCCGCTACCGGATCGAACTCCGCTCCGGGGAACGGCGGTTGACGCTGCTCGGCTGGAAGTCGGTCACCGCGAGGCGCCCACTGGAGTCGATGACGGTGCTCCCCTTCACCCTGCTGGAGGACGGCGCCGCGGTAGGCCGCGGCACCCTGCGCTTCCCGCTCGCCACCGCGCTGCTGCCGTTCGTGGCCAGCTGGCGCTTCCCGCGTCCCGCCGCCGCGCCCGCCGACGGGCCCGGCGCCACCGCGCGGGCGGTGGAGCGGGAACTGACCCCGCGCTGGGACGGCACCCCCGGTCGCACCGAGGTCTGGTACACCACCCTCACCGACCCCGCCGACGGCACCGGCCTGTGGCTGCACCACGAACTGACCGCGCCCACCGACGGCACGCCCGCCCGCGAACACGGCTGGATCGCACTGTTCCCGCCCGGCGGCCCGCCCGAGCACACCCGCTACACCGTCGAACCGGGCGACGCCGACGCTCCGGGCCGCCTGCGCGGCACGGCCGGCCCGTACAGCTGGGACCTGACCGAACGGTTCACCGGACCGCCGCTGTACACCTTTCCCCGCTGGGCCTGGCGCCGGCCGCTGCTGCCCGCCGCGCACATGCTCCCGGCGGCCACCTCCCGCTACACCGGAACCGTCACCGGCCCCCGCACCGGACTCCGGCTGGACGGCGCCCCGGGGGCGACCGCCCGGATCTACGGTCACGGCAACGCCCGGCGCTGGGCCTGGCTGCACGCCGACCTCGGCGGCGGCGACGTCCTGGAGGTGGTCGCCGCCGTCTCCCACCGGCCCGGGCTCGACCGGCTCCCACCGCTGGTCTTCCTGCGCCTGCTGCACCGCGGCCGTACCTGGCCGCGCAGCTCGGCCCGCTCCGCGCTCGGCGGCTTCCGGACCGTCATCGGCCTGCCGGAGTGGACGGTGACGGGCCGCACCGCGCTGCGCCGGATCACCGTGACGGTCCGCCAGCCCGAGGACCGCACCCTCGCCCTCGACTACACCGACCCGGACGGCAGCCGGGCCGTCTGCCGCAACAGCGAGTCGGCCGACGCCCGGATCACCGTCGAACGCTGGCGGGGCCGTTGGCGCCAGGAGCACGCCTGGGTGCTGGACGGGACGGCGCACGCCGAGGTGGGCGGCCGATGACCCCCTCGCCCGCCGGCACCGACACCGACACCGACACCGGCACCGGTGCCGGCAGCCGGAGCAGCAGCCGCAGCCGCAGCCTGCACGGCCTGGTCGCCGCCCTGCTCGCCGACGACGGGCGCGAGCCCTGGCCCGCCGCCACCGCCGACCGCCTGGACGCCCTGCTCACCGCGCTGCCCGCACCCGCCCGGGCCGGCCTGCGCACCGCGGCCGCGGCCGTCGACGCGTACGCGCTGCTGCGCACCGGCGCCCGGCTCGACCGCCTGCCCGAGCCGCGGCGCGAGGCGCTGCTCGCCGCCCTCGGCGCCCGCCCCGCCCTGCAGCCGCTGCTCGACGTGGTCAAGGTGCCGGTGCTGCTGGCCGCCGGCACCGAGCGGATGCTGCACCGCCGTGGCGGGACGCTCCCCGCGCCGGTGTCCGCGCCCGAGGACCCGCCGCTGGACTGCGTGCCGTCCGCCGAGTGGCCCGACCGGGCGAGTGCCGACGCCGTGGTGATCGGCTCCGGCGCGGGCGGCTCGATCGCGGCCCGGACGCTGGCCCGGGCCGGGCTGCGGGTGGTGGTGCTGGAGGAGGGACGCCACCACACCACCGCCGAGTTCGGCCGGCGCGCGCCGCTGGACCGCTTCGCCGACCTGTACCGCGACGGCGGCGCGACCGTGATGCTCGGCGCCCCGCCGGTGCTGCTGCCGACCGGCCGCGCCGTCGGCGGCACCACCGTCGTCAACTCCGGTACCTGCTACCGGACCCCCGGCCGGGTGCTGGACCGCTGGCGCTCCCGCTACGGGCTGGAGCTCGCCGACCGAACGGCCTTCGGGGCGGACCTGGACGAGATCGAACGCACCCTGCGCGTGGCGACCCAGCCGCTCGACGTGCTCGGCCGCAACGGACTGCTGACCCTGCGCGGCGCCGAGAAGCTCGGCTGGCGGGCCGGACCGCTGCGCCGCAACGCGCCCGGCTGCAAGGGGTCCTGCCAGTGCGTGGTGGGGTGCCCGGCCGGGGCCAAGCAGAGCGTGCAGCTGTCCGTGCTGCCCGACGCCTGCGCTGCCGGCGCCCGGATCGTCACCTCGGCCCGGGTGCTGCGGATCCTGGTCGACCCGGACCGGCCCGGCGGGCCGCGCGCCGCCGGGGTGGCCGTCCGGCGGCCGGACGGCAGCGCGTTCGAACTGCTCGCGCCGCTCGTGGTGGTGGCCGCGGGGGCGCTGGAGTCGCCCGCGCTGCTGCGCCGTTCGGGACTCGGCGGGCACCCGCGGACCGGGCGCAACCTGGCCGTCCACCCGGCGACCAGCGTGGCGGGCCGCTTCGCGGAGCCCGTCGCGGCGGGCCCGGCGGTGCTGCAGAGCGCGGGCGTGGAGGAGCTGCACGACGAGGGGGTGCTGATCGAGGCGACGGCGCCGCCGCCCGGGATGGGCTCGTTCGTCCTGCCCGGCCTCGGCCGGGAGTTGCGGGCGGAGCTGGCGGACGCGGACCGGCTGGCCACGCTCGGCGCGATGATCGCCGACCGCCCGGGCGGCCGGGTGCTGGGCAGCCGCCGGACCGCGCTGCGCTACCGGCTGGATCCGGCCGACGGGCGCTCGCTGCTGCGGGCGGTGGCCGCGATGGGGGAGCTGCTGTTCGCGGCGGGCGCCGACGAGGTGCTGACCGGTCTGGCCCGCACCCCCCGGGTGCGCTCCACCGCCGAGCTGCACGCCCTGCTGGACCGCAGCTCGCCGCGCGACCTGCACCTGTCCGCCTTCCACCCGACCGGCACCGTGGCGCTGGGTGCCGATCCCTCGATCTCCCCCGCGGACCGGCACGGCCGGCTGCGCGGGGTGCGGGGCGTCCTCGTCGCGGACGCCTCGGGACTCCCGGGCTGCCCGGGCGTCAACCCGCAACTGACCATCATGGCCCTGTCCCTGGCGGTCTCCCGGGCCGCCGTGGAGAACGGCTGCACCGCGGGCTATTGATGATCTGTCATGTACGCGCTTCACTGATCCCGGCGCCGCCCCCAGGTGGTGGCGCTCCCCGACCACCCAGCCGAACCAGGAGATGCCCCATGTCCTTCTCCCGTGCTCGCCGCGGCACCTTAGCGGTCGCCGTGTTCTCCCTGCTCACCCTCGCCGCCGGCCAGGCGGCCGCCGCCCCGGCCACCCCCACCGCGGCCCAGGCGCCCGCCGGTTCGGTCAGATCCGCCCAGGTCACCGAGGTCGAGCAGCAGGTGGCCCGCACCCTCGCCCTCTCGCTGGCCGACGCCGGCTGGCGCACCCGGGTCCGTACCGGCACCGGCGCCGGAGCGGCGGACCTCGGCCCGCTCGCGGCCGGTGCCACCGCCCCCGCCGCCCGGCAGCTCGCCGCCACCGTCACGGCGGCCGACCGGCGGATCGCCGCGGCCAAGGGACTCGGTGCCGACCTCGGCCCGCTGCTGCGGGTCCAGCTGGCCGACCCGTCGATGCGCGCCGCCCTGGAGGCCGGCGCGGAGCCGCTGGTGGCCGCGGCCGTCGGCGACGACCACGCCAAGAGCGTCACCGCGTACGACCGGACCGGCCGCGCGCACAGCCTGGACACCGCCGCGCTCCCCGCCCAGCCGGTCTACCTGGTCGACATCGACTCCGCGAAGACGATGACGGCGGGCCTGAAGGTGCTCAGCACCGAACTCGCCCGCAAGGGCCTCGGCAGCCCGGCGGCGGCCCCCGCCGCCCCGAAGGCCCAGGGCGGGCAGGCCGCGCAGGCCGCGGCCGGCTGGTGGGCCACCAAGGTCGACGCGATCGAGGTCTCGGACGACGAGGAGCCCTGGTTCAAGGGCGGTGCCGAGATGTTCGCCCTGGTCACCGGCTTCGGCCAGGACGGCACCCCGCGGGTCGACTCCGTCACCATGCCGTACCTCGACTACGACGGCACGGTCTACTACCCGAACCAGATCCTGGTGAACTGGTCGAACTACAAGTACAACCTGGCCGACGTCGTCCTGATGGAGGACGACGGCGACACCAACTACCTGGCGCTGGCCCAGGCCATCGCGGCCGTCCTGCTCACCATCGCCGACCAGGGCACCTACATCCCGCTGGTCAACGCGGTGCTGGCGGCCATCCCCAGCTCCTGGTGGACCGACGACCCGGACTACGTCGACTCCTGGTACACCCTCGCCAAGAACAGCTCCGGCCGGCTGAACGGCGCGGCCGCCAACGGCTGGATGAGCGTCTCGCCGTACTTCGTCCAGCAGTTCTGACCCACCGGCGGGCCGGGCCGGACCCGGCCCGCCGGGCTTGACGACGGCCCGGCCACCCGTTTGACTCCGGTCACGGGTGGCTGAGCCACTGCCACACCCGCGCAGCCGAGGAGACCGTCCGTGCCAGTCGAGATCATCGCCCGTCAGTCCGCCGTCGACGTCCTGGAGCACCGGCTGCGCGAGGACATCCTGGACGGCACCCACGGCCCCGGCGAACTGCTGCCCCCCGAACGCGAGCTGGCCGCCGGCTACGGCGTCACCCGCACCACCCTCAAGCACGCGCTCTCCCGGCTGGAGCAGGCCGGCCTGCTCAGCACCCGGCACGGCATCGGCACCCGGGTCCGGGACTTCCTGCGGGTCGGCGGCGCCGACCTGCTGCCGATGCTCGCCGCCCGCGACAACGGCTGGCTGGCCGAGGTCTTCGAGGTCCGCGGCCACATCGGCGCCCTGATCGCCCGCCGCGCCGCCGGCCGCCGCACGGTCCGCCAGGCCCGCCGGCTGGCGGAACTGCTCGAGGCGGTCGCCCAGGCCCCGGACGGGGACGCCGCCCAGCTCGCCGACGTCGAGGTCCACCGCGAACTGGCCCGGGCCACCGGCAACCGGGTGTACCTGCTGCTCACCAACACCCTCTTCAACGCCTACCTCCCGGTCCGCGCCGCGCTGCGCGCGCCGTTCGAGGACCCGGCCGAGGCCGCCGCCAGGCTCGCCCCCGTGGTCCGGGCGGTGGCCGACGGCCTGCCGGACGAGGCCGAGGCCGCCGCCACCCGCTACCTGCGGGCGACCGAGAAGATCATGCTGGGCTCGCTGCTGCCGCCCGGCGGCGCCCGACCGGCGGCGCCGCGCGCCTGAGCGGCGCACCGGGCGCCGACGCCCTAGCCTTCCTGGGGTGAGCAAGCCGGAGAACACGGGCGAGGTGTCGACGGAGTCGGCGCGCAAGCTGCTCCAGGCCGGGCTGGCCGATCCGCAGCACCTGCCGGAACGGCTCGCGCTGCTCGCGGTCAAGATGGAGGGCGCCAAGGCGCAGGCGGCCGTCGACCGGGCGCACGAGGCGCTGCCGGACGGGCCCGCCGGGTCGCTGCGCCGGCGGGTGATCGACCGCGGGGTGCGGCTGACGGTGGTCGAGGGCGGCGCGATCGGCGGCCCGTTCATGGTGCTGGTCCCGGTGGCGTTCTGCGCGGCGCTGCTCGCGCAGATCCGGATGACGCTGGCGCTGGCGGCGCTGGACGGGCGGGACCCGACGGTCCGGGACCGGGCCCTGGAGGTGCTGGTCCTCCAGGGGGTCTACCCCGACGTGGAGAAGGCCGACGAGGCGCTGACCGCGATCGAGAAGCTGCCGGGCCACGCCCCGGAGGGCCGTCTGCCGCGCGGCACCCGGCTGGCGATGGTGAAGCGGATGGCGTACCTGCTGGGCGTGATCGGACCGGCGGACGAGAAGCCGAGCCGCCTCAGGCAGGTGCTCGGCTGGGCCGCGGCGGCCGGCCTGATCACGGTCGGCATCTTCTTCCCGCTGGTGTGGATCCCGGCCATGGGTTTCGCCTACTACCGCGCCACCGGAGCCCTCGGGGCGCGGGCGGCGGCCTACTACGGGGCGACCGCGGCCGAGCTGGAGGCGGCGGAGGCCCGCGCCGAGGAGGGCGCCCGGCGGTGGAAGCCGTCGGCGGTGCTGGTGGTGGGCCGGACGGTGATCGCGACCGCGGTGCCGCTGCTCGCCCTGCTGGCGGTGATCGCCGCCGATGTGAAGCTGATCGGCAGCAGGCCGGCCGCCGCGGCGCTCGCCGTGATCGCGGTGTCGGTGGGGGTGGCGACCTGGCAGGGCATCCGGCACTGGCGCCGCCGCGACCGCTGACCGGGCGGCGTCACCCGGACGGCCCGGCGTGGGCGCGGGCCGGCCGCCGCCGTGATGGCGTGGGTCACGACCCTTGCTGATCGGCGGCCCGGAGGAGCGTGCATGAGTTCGATGGATCTGCCGGCGGACGGCAGGGGCGGCCCGGCCGCGGAGGTCCGAACCCGCGCGGCCCGGGCGGTGTCCGCCCCGCGGCTCAGCTGGCTGACCCTGGCGCTGATGACGACCAGTTCGGTCGCCAGCCTGCGGGCCGCGCCGACCATGGCGGTCTACGGCCTGGCCTGCGTGTTCCTCTACATCGTCCCGGCGATCGTCTTCCTGCTGCCGACCGCGCTGGTCTCGGCCGAGCTGGCCTCCGGCTGGGACGGCGGCGTCTACAACTGGGTCTCCCAGGGGCTGTCCAAACCGCTCGGCTTCCTCGCGGTGTGGTGCCAGTTCGCGATGACGATCTTCTACTACCCGAGCCTGCTCGCCTACGTGGCCTCCACCATCGCGTACGTGGTGAACCCGGCGCTGGCCAGCAGCGGGCTCTACACCGCCATCGTGATCATCGTCCTGTACTGGACCGGGGTCTGGGTCTCCGCACGCGGCACCGGCGCGGTGGCGGGGCTGGCCTCCTGGGGCCTGGTGATCGGCACGCTGATCCCCGGCGCCCTGCTGGTGGTGCTCGGCGGGGTCTTCCTCGGCCAGGGCAACGCCTCCGCGGCGCCGATGAACGCCTCGCACATCCTGCCCGCCTGGACCGGCCTGGCCAGCCTGGTGCTGATCGTCAACAACTTCCTCAGCTACTCGGGCATGGAGATGAACGCCGTGCACGTCTCCTCGCTGAAGGACCCGCCGCGGGAGTTCCCCAAGTCGATGTTCCTGGCGATGGGGCTGGTCCTGCTGATCTTCATCCTGCCGGCCCTGGCGATCAGCTGGGTGGTCCCGGCCGACCAGCTCAGCCTGACCGCCGGGGTGATGCAGGCCTTCGACGCCTTCTTCCAGTACTTCGACGTCGGCTGGCTGACCCCGGTGATCGCGGTGGGCCTGGTGGCCGCCTCGCTCGGCGGCATGCTCACCTGGCTGGCCGGCCCGTCCAAGGGCCTGCTGCTGATCTCCCGGCAGGAGGGCTACCTGCCGCCGTTCCTGCAGCGCCTCAACAGCCACGGCGTCCAGCAGAACATCCTGGTCACCCAGGGTGTGGTGACGACCGCGATCGCCCTGATGTACGCCTTCATCCCGAACGTCTCCAGCGCCTACTGGATCTTCTCGGTGATCACCACCCAGGTGTACCTGATCGTCTACCTGCTGATGTTCGTGGCAGCGATCCGGCTGCGCCGCCTGCAGCCCGAACACCCGCGCGGCTACCGGGCGCCCCTGCTGGTGACCCTGTGCGTGACCGGCCTGGTGGCCTCGGCGGCGGCGATGGTGATCGGCTTCGTGCCGTCCTCGCAGTTCGGCGGCGGCAGCGTCTGGGCGTACGTGCTGATCGTGGCCGGCGGCCTGCTGGTGCTCGGGGTGATCATCCCGTTCTGCTGCCTGAGGTTCCGCAAGCCGAGCTGGCGGACGGTGGACGCCGCGGACCCGGCCGCCGGCGGCGCGGCGTGAGCCCGACCAGGTTCGCCTCCGAGCACCGCTGGATCTACGTCGGCGCGATCGTGGTGCTGGTCGGGATGCTGATCACCGGGATCCTGGTCTACACCCAGCAGCACCACAACATCCAGGCCAACAAGAAGGCCCAGGAGCTGTCCGGGCAGCTCGAGGCGGCCGGCTACCGGGTGCCCGACCAGGACCAGATCGTCTCCACCCTGGGCACCAGCGGCGGCGCGGTCTGCGCCTCCCTGGGCAGCGTCCTGAAGAACGCGCTCTGGCTGCAGAACATCTCCAACGGCGCGGCCGGCCCGGGTCAGCGGCCGGTGATCGGCGACCGCCGCGCCATCGAGGTGGAGGCCCTGATCCTGGGGGTCTACTGCCCCGACGAACTGGTCAAGTACCAGGACAAGCTGGAGGAGATCAAGACCTCGGACACCGTCAAGAACTGAGACCCCAGGAGCCCGCCATGCCCCAGGACCCCACCGACGACGGTCTCGCCCGCCGGATCGCCGCTCTGATGCCCCGCGCCAAGGCCGACCTGGCCGAGCTGGTCGCCATCCCGTCCGTCGCCGACCCGCGCCAGTACCCGCCGCAGAAGTGCCGGGAGGCCGCCGAGTGGCTGGTGGCCGCGTTCACCGAGGCGGGGCTGCGCGACGTCCACCTCGCCGAGACCCCGGACGGCAGCCACGCGGTGCTCGGCCACCGCCCGCCGCCGAAGGGCGCCCCGACCGTGCTGCTCTACTGCCACTACGACGTGCAGCCGCCGCTGGACGACGCGGCCTGGACCTCGCCGCCGTTCGAACTGACCGAGCGCGACGGCCGCTGGTACGGCCGCGGCAGCGCCGACTGCAAGGGCAACGTCGTCATGCACCTCACCGCGCTGCGGGCACTCGGCGACGACGTCCCGGTCGGGCTGAAGTTCGTCGCCGAGGGCTCCGAGGAGCAGGGCACCGGCGGCCTGGAGGACTACGTCCGGGCGCACGTGGACGAGCTGCACGCGGACGCGCTGCTGGTCTGCGACACCGGCAACGCCGCCGTCGGCGTGCCCACCGCCACCACCACCCTGCGGGGACTGGCCAACCTCGTGGTCGGCGTCTCCACGCTGGCGGGCGACGTGCACTCCGGAATGTTCGGGGGGCCCGCGCCGGACGCCCTCGCCGCGCTGATCCGGATCCTGGACTCGCTGCGGGACGCCGACGGCGGCACCCGGATCACCGGCCTGGACGCCGACGGGCAGTGGGCCGGGGCCGGCTACGACGAGCAGCAGTTCCGCACCGACGCCGGGGTGCTGGACGGTGTCGCGCTGACCGGCACGGGCAGCGTCGCCGACCGGCTGTGGGCCAGACCCGCGGTCACCGTGCTCGGCATCGACTGCCCGCCGGTGGTCGGCTCGGCGGCCGCCGTCCCGGCCGCCGCCCGGGCCCGGGTGAGCCTGCGGGTCCCGCCGGGCACCGACCCGCGCACGGCACTGGACGCGCTCACCGCGCACCTGAAGGCGGCCGCACCCTGGGGCGCCAGGGTCGAGGTCGAGCCGGAGGGCACCGGCGCACCGTTCCGGGCCGCCACCGACGGCCGCGCGTACGCCGCGCTCGACCGGGCGATGCGGGAGGTGTACGGCAGGGAGATCTCCTTCCTCGGGCAGGGCGGCTCGATCCCGCTGTGCAACGTGCTCGCCGGGGCCTACCCGGAGGCGGAGATCATCCTGATGGGCGTGGAGGAGCCGCGTTGCCTGATCCACGCGCCGAACGAGAGCGTCGATCCGGCCGAGATCGAGCACATGGCCCACGTCGAGGCGCTGTTCCTGCGCCACTACGCCGAGACCGCCGCCCGGCGCTGAGCCGGCCGGCAGAGAGCAGGGAAGCGATGCCGAACCTGACCGCCGCGCGGCCCTTCACCGCGCGGGACTTCGCCGCCCGGACGGGCCGCGCGGCCGAGGCGGCCGCGGCCGCGGGCCTGGCGGGTCTGGTCGTCACGCCCGGCCCGGACCTGCTGTACCTCACCGGCTACCAGCCCGTCGCGATCACCGAGCGGCTGACCGCGCTGCTGCTGTCGGCCGGCCGCGAGCCGGTCCTGCTGGTGCCCAGGCTGGAGCGGCCGGACGCGGAGGCCTGCCCCGGCGCGTCCTCGCTGCGCCTGCTGGACTGGGCCGACGGCGCCGACCCGTACCCGGTGCTCGCCCCGCTGCTGGACCCGCACGGCAGCTACGGGATCTCCGACGCCGCCTGGGCGATGCACCTGCTGGGCCTGCAGGAGGCGCTGCCGGACAGCGGGTACCGCTCGCTCACCCGGGCCGTGCCGATGCTGCGGGCGGTCAAGGACGCCGACGAGCTGGAGCGGCTCGGCGGCGCCGGGGGAGCGGCGGACGCGGCGTACCGCTCGATCCTGGAGGTGCGCTTCGCGGGCCGCCGGGAGACCGAGGTCGCCGCCGACCTGGCCGAGCTGCTGCTGGAGTACGGCCACAGCCGGGTCGACTTCACGGTGGTCGGCTCCGGGCCGAACGGTGCCAACCCGCACCACGAGGCGGGCGAGCGGGTCATCACGGAGGGTGACACCGTGGTGCTGGACTTCGGCGGACTGCGGGACGGCTACGGCTCGGACACCACCAGGACCGTGCACGTCGGCCCGGACGTCCCGGCCGAGGTGCGCGAGGTGCACGAGGTGGTCCGGGTGGCGCAGCAGAAGGCGTTCGAGGCGGTGCGGCAGGGCGTGGAGTGCCAGGAGATCGACCGGGTGGCCCGCCGGGTGATCACCGAGGCCGGTTACGGGGAGTACTTCATCCACCGCACCGGACACGGCATCGGTTTGACCACGCACGAACCGCCGTACATGGTGGAGGGCGAGACCCAGCCGCTGGTGCCGGGCATGTGCTTCTCGATCGAGCCCGGGATCTACCTGCCCGGGCGGTTCGGTGTCCGGATCGAGGACATCGTCACCGTCACCGCCACCGGCGGCCGGCGCCTCAACAACACCCCGCACGAGCTGGGGATCGTGGCCTAGGCCGCCACGCCGCGTGACGCGGGCCACACCCATTGTGTGGCGTGGCTCACATTGGCCGCAACTGGCTGATGGATCGTCAGATCGACTGACGGCCCGTCATATCCATTGTCAGACAGTATGCCTGATAGCTGACGGAGTGTCAGTGGAGCGCGGATCAGGGCCAGTTGGGATGAGCGGCGGTCAGCCCATTCGGGCCGCCGCAGGGCTACCATCGACGGGTTGTCCGCTTTCGGCCCGAAGCGAGTGGACGGGGACGAGGACGAGGAGCGCACGACTGTGACCACGCCGACCGGCACACTGCAGGAACAGGCACCCGACACGGAGCGGCCCGCCGCCCCGCTCGCGGTGTACCCGGGGCGCCCCGCGCCCGCGGCCCGCACCCTGGTCGAGCTGCTGGACGCCACCGTGCAGGCCCACCCCCAGGAACCCGCCCTCGACGACGGCCGCACCACCCTCAGCTACGCCGCCCTGGCCGCCGAGGTCGAGACCCAGCGCCGCCGGCTGGCCGCCGCCGGGATCGGCACCGGCGACCGGGTCGGCATCCGCGTCCCCTCCGGCACCAACGACCTCTACGTCTGCATCCTGGCCGTCCTGGCGGCGGGCGCCGCCTACGTCCCGGTGGACGCCGAGGACCCGGACGAGCGCGCCGAGCTGGTCTTCGGCGAGGCCGAGGTGGCCGCCGTCCTCGGCGCCGACCGGGCACTGACCGTGACCGGCGGAACCCGGCCCGCCCGCCCGGCGGGCCGGCCGACCCCGCAGGACGACGCCTGGATCATCTTCACCTCCGGCTCCACCGGCAAGCCCAAGGGCGTCGCCGTCACCCACCGCAACGCCGCCGCCTTCGTCGACGCCGAGGCCGCGCTCTTCCTCCAGGAGGAGCCGATCGGCCCCGGCGACCGGGTGATGGCCGGCCTGTCCGTCGCCTTCGACGCCTCCTGCGAGGAGATGTGGCTGGCCTGGCGCTACGGCGCCTGCCTGGTACCCGTCCCGCGCTCCCAGGTGCGCAGCGGCGCCGACCTCGGCCCCTGGCTCGCCGACCAGGAGATCACCGTGGTCTCCACCGTGCCCACGCTGGCCGCGCTGTGGCCTGCCGAGGCGCTCAACGAGGTGCGGCTGCTGATCTTCGGCGGCGAGGCCTGCCCGCCCGAGCTGGTGCAGCGCCTGGTCACCGAGGGCCGCGAGGTGTGGAACACCTACGGCCCCACCGAGGCCACCGTGGTCGCCTGCGGCTCCCTGCTCACCGGCGACGGCCCGGTCCGGATCGGCCTGCCGCTGGACGGCTGGCAGCTCGCCGTGGTCGACGAGGCCGGCGACCCGGTACCGATGGGCGGCAGCGGGCAGCTGGTGATCGGCGGCATCGGCCTCGCCCGCTACCTCGACCCCGAGAAGGACGCCGAGAAGTACGCCCCGCTGAAGTCCATGGACTGGGAGCGCGCGTACCGCAGCGGCGACCTGGTCAAGGCCGAGCCCGAGGGCCTGCTCTTCCTCGGCCGCGCCGACGAACAGATCAAGCTCGGCGGCCGCCGGATCGAACTCGGCGAGGTCGACGCCGCCCTCCAGGCACTGCCCGGGGTGCAGGGCGCCGCCGCGGCCGTCCGCACCGCCCGCGGCGGAAACCAGCTGCTGGTCGGCTACCTGGTCACCCAGGACGGCTGGGACCACGCCGCGGCCGTCGAACGGCTGCGCGCCGAGCTGCCCGCCGCCCTGGTCCCGCTGCTCGCGCCCGTCGAGTCGCTGCCCACCCGCACCTCCGGCAAGGTCGACCGGGCGGCTCTGCCCTGGCCGCTGCCCGAACTGGAGGGCGCCGGCCCCGCCGAGCAGCTGTACGGCACCGAGGCCTGGCTCGCCGAGCAGTGGACCGAGATCCTCGGCGTCCCGGTAGGCAGCGCCCAGGACGATTTCTTCGCCATCGGCGGCGGAAGCCTCGCCGCCGCCCGGCTCACCACCCTGCTGCGCACCCGCTACCCGTCGGCCGCGGTGTTCGACATCTACCAGCAGCCGGTCCTGCGCAAGCTGGCCCGCCACCTGGAGCGCTCCGCGCAGGGCGACGGCGCCGCCCGGACCGTCGAACCGGTCCCCGCCCGGGCCGGGATCGTCCAGCTGCTCCTGCTGCTGCCGCTGTTCACCCTGGTCGGCCTGCGCTGGACCACCCTCCTGCTGGCCCTCGGCAACGCACTGGCCTGGTTCGGTGCCTACCCGTGGGCGCCGACCGCCTCCTGGTGGGTGGTGCTGCCGATGGTTGCGGCGCTGTTCAGCCCGCCCGGCAAGGTGGCCGTCGCGGCCGGCGGCGCCCGGCTGCTGCTGCGCGGCGTCGAACCGGGCAGCCACCCGCGCGGCGGCCCGGTCCACCTGCGGCTGTGGACCGCGGAGCGGCTCGCCGAGCTCAGCGGCGCGACCGAGCTGTCCGGCTCCTGGCTGGTGCGCTACGGCCGCGCGCTCGGCGCCCGGATCGCCCCCGACGTCGACCTGCACTCGCTGCCGCCGGTCACCGGCCTGCTGCGGCTCGGCAAGGGCTGCGCCGTCGAGGCCGAGGTCGACCTGTCCGGCTACTGGCTGGACGGCGACCGGCTGGAGATCGGCCAGATCCGGGTCGGCTCCGGCGCCGTGGTCGGCACCCGCAGCGTGCTCTTCCCGGGCTCCCGGGTCGGCAAGCGCGCCCAGGTCGCCCCCGGCTCCGGCGTCACCGGCCAGATCCCGACCGGCCAGCGCTGGGCCGGTGCGCCCGCCGTCAAGCTCGGCAAGGCCGACCGGTCCCGCCCCGGGCAGCGCCCGCCGCGCCGGGCCCGCTGGGCCGCGCTGTACGGCGCCAGCGGGCTCGGCCTGAGCCTGCTGCCGGTGGTCTCCGCGCTCGCCGCCCTCGCCGTGCTGGCCCGGTTCGTCCACCCCGGGGACGGCCTCGGCGCCGCACTCGGCGGCGCGCTTGCCGCGGTGGTACCCGCCACGCTGGCCTTCGGCCTGGTCTACGCGGTGCTGCTGGTCGCCGCCGTCCGGCTGCTCTCCCTGGGCCTGCGCCCCGGCTACCACCCGCTGCACGGCCGGATCGGCTGGCAGGCCTGGACCGTCAGCCAGCTGATGGACCTGGCCCGCGAAACGCTGTTCCCGCTCTACGCCGGCCTGATCACCCCGGTCTGGCTGCGCGCCCTCGGCATGAAGGTCGGCAGCCGGGCCGAGGTCTCCACCGTGCTCGCCCTGCCCAGCCTCACCACCGTCGGCGATGGTGCCTTCCTCGCCGACGACACCCTGATCGCCCCGTACGAGCTCGGCGGCGGCTGGCTGCGGCTGGGCGAGGCCGAGATCGGCGAGCGGGCCTTCCTCGGCAACTCGGGGATGACCGCGCCCGGCCGGGCCGTGCCGGACCGTGGCCTGGTGGGCGTGCTGTCCGCCACCCCGAAGAAGGCCAAGAAGGGCAGCTCGTACCTGGGCATGCCGCCGATGCGGCTGCCGCGCGCGGCCGACTCCGGCGACCAGAGCCGCACCTACGACCCGCCGGCCCGGCTGCTGTGGGCCCGCGGCCTGACCGAGCTCTGCCGGATCGTCCCGGTGCTGGCCTCGGCCGCCCTCGGGGTGCTCACCCTGGCGGCGCTGGCCTGGCTCGCCACCGCCGGATCCCCGCTGCTCGCCGCGGCGCTGTCCGGTGTGGTGCTGCTCGGCGCGGGCGCGCTCGCCTGCGCGGTGTCGATCGCCGCCAAGTGGCTGCTGGTCGGCCGCTTCCGGGCGGTGGAGCACCCGCTGTGGAGCGGCTTCGTGTGGCGCAACGAGCTGGCCGACACCTTCGTCGAGGTGCTGGCCGTGCCGTGGCTGATCGGAGCGGTGCCCGGCACCCCCGTGCTCAACCTGTGGCTGCGCGGGCTCGGCGCCCGGATCGGCCGCGGCGTGTGGTGCGAGAGCTACTGGCTGCCGGAGGCCGACCTGGTCACCCTCGGTGACGGGGTCAGCATCAACCGCGGCTGCGTCCTGCAGACCCACCTCTTCCACGACCGGATCATGCGGATGGATACTGTGGTCCTCCGCGAGGGCGCCACGCTCGGCCCCGGCGGAATCGTGCTGCCGGGCAGCACCATCGGGGCCCGCAGTACGCTCGGGCCTGCCTCGCTGGTGATGCGCGCGGAGTCCGTCCCCGCCGACACCCGCTGGCTGGGCAACCCGATCGAGGCCTGGCAGGCGTAGCGCCCTACCCCACGGGCGCGGTTTTCCGTAAGACGGCAGGGAGAGTTCGCACCGTTGAGCCCCAAGCAGGCGCCGCACCTCGGCGTCGACCCGTACTTCCCCACCCACGGTGACACCCGGTACCGGGTCCACCGGTACGAACTGGCCCTGGACTACAAGCCCGGCCCCAACCGGCTGGGCGGCTCCGCCCGGCTGACCGCGGTGGCCGGCGGTGAGCCGCTGCGGGAGTTCACCCTCGACCTGAACGACTTCAGGATCGGCCGGGTGCTGGTCGACGGCCGCGCCGCGCACTACACCCACCGGGGCGGGAAGCTGCGGATCCGGCCCGCGAAGGCGCTCGCGGCCGGCGCCGCGTTCACCGTCGAGGTGCACTACAGCGGCAACCCCAAGCCGGTCCGCAGCCCCTGGGGTGGCGTCGGCTGGGAGGAGCTCACCGACGGCGCGCTGGTGGCCAGCCAGCCGATCGGCGCACCGTCCTGGTACCCGTGCAACGACCGGCCCGCCGACAAGGCCTCGTACCAGATAGCGATCACCACGCCCTCGCCGTACTCCGTGCTGGTCGGCGGCCGGCTGCTGACCCGCACCACCCGGGGCTCCACCACCACCTGGGTCTACGAGCAGGCCGCCCCCACCTCCAGCTACCTGGTCTGCGTCTCGATCGGCCAGTACGAGCTGCTGCGGCTCGGCGGCCCGGACACCGGCGAGGTGCCGCAGCAGGCCCACGTACCGGCCCGGCTGGTGCCGCAGGCCACCCACGACTTCGGGCGGCAGGGCGCGATGATGCGGCTGTTCGAGGAACTGTTCGGGCCGTACCCGTTCGACGGCTACACCGTGGTGGTCGCGGACGAGGAGCTGGACGTCCCGGTCGAGGCGCAGGGGGTGGCCACCTTCGGCACCAACCACGTCGACGGCGCCCGCGGCTCCGAACGGCTGATCGCCCACGAGCTCGCCCACCAGTGGTTCGGCAACAGCGTCACGGTCGCCGACTGGCGGCACATCTGGCTCAACGAGGGCTTCGCCAAGTACGCCGAGTGGATCTGGTCCGAGCGCTCCGGCGGCCGGCCCGCCGCCCACCACGCCGCCGTCGCGCACAGCCTGCTCGCCGGCCTGCCGCAGGACCTGCGGCTGGCCGACCCCGGCCGGGACCGGATGTTCGACGACCGGCTGTACGAGCGCGGCGGACTCGCCGTGCACGCGCTGCGCTGCGCGCTGGGCGACGAGTCCTTCTTCCGCATGGTCAAGGACTGGACGACGCTCAACCGGCACGGCGTGGTCGGCACCGCCGGCTTCACCGCGCACGTCCGGCGCTACCCCTCACGGCGGCCGGTGGACGGGGTGCTGGAGGCCTGGCTGCACGAGACGCTGCTGCCGCCGCCGCCGATCCCGGGCTGAGCCGGGCGGGCGGTCAGGCGTCGTTCGGCCACTCGTGGATGACCTTGCCCTGGGCGCCCGCCGTCAGGTAGCCGACGGCTTCGTACGCGCCCAGGAGGTAGTACCGCAGGGTGATCTCCGACGCGAACCAGCCGTAGTCCACCTTGATGTAGCGCATCGTGGGGCTGGACACCTTGAGATCGGCCTCGGCCGTCTTGAAGACGGTCGGGATCTGGTCCCAGTTGATCTGGGAGAGGTCGGCGATCTGATCCGAGCCGATGCTGCTCCCGGGCTCCGAGGTGAGCTTGCCGTTGCGGTAGGTGACGTCGTCGTACACCTTCGGGTTGGACTTGTTGACCACCTCGGCCGAGGCGTAGTCGTCGTAGATCGTCAGATCGACGACCTTGGTGGTGCCGAGCTGGGCGCGGATCGCCTCCGTGACGGCCCGCGCGCCGTCCGGGGTGAGCAGGCTCTTGCCGCCCGGGGCGGCGGCCGCCGGAGACGCCGCCTTCGGCGCGCCGGTGGTACCGGAGGCTGTGGCGGGCGCCCCCGTGCTCGTGGTGACGGACGGGTGGGTGCCCGAGCCGGTGGTGTCGCCCGAGGTGCCGGAGTGGCCGGGGCCGAGCAGGCCGGTGTTCAGGCTCCAGCCGAGCAGGCCGACCAGCGCGACGCCCGCCACGGCGGCGACGATCAGCGCGTTGCGGCGGCCCTTCGACGCCGGACCGGGCTGCGCCCACGGTGCCTGGGTGGGCCCGGTGCCGTACCCGGCCGGGCCGAACCCGCCGGTGGGGTGGCTGCCGCTGCCGTACCCGGCGGCCGGGTGGCCGGTCATCGGGCCGGTCGGGCCGGTGGGGTACGGGGTGGTGCCGTTCAGCTGGGTCGGCTGGTACGGGGCCGTGCCGTTGAGCTGGGTCGGGGCGAACACCGACTGGCCGCCCGCGGTGCCGTCGATGCCCTGCTCGGCGGCGGCAAGCAGCCGGTCCAGCTGCTCGGCGTCCGGGCGGGCCGCGGGATCGCGGGCGAGCAGCGCCGCCAGCGTCGGCCCGAGCGGGCCGGAGCGCACCGGCGGCGGCAGCGGCTCGTCCAGCACCGCGGCCAGGGTGGCCAGGCTGGTCGAGCGGCGCAGCGGATGGTGGCCCTCCACCGCGACGTACAGCATCATGCCGAGCGACCACAGGTCGGAGGACGGGTTGCCCTCCTGGCCGCGGATCCGCTCCGGGGCGATGAACTCCGGCGAGCCGATCAGCGAGCCGGTGGCGGTGAGGCTGGTCGACTCGCTCAGCGCGGCGATGCCGAAGTCCGTCAGCACCGGGGTGCCGTCGGTGCGCAGCAGCACGTTCCCGGGCTTCACGTCGCGGTGCTGGATGCCCGCCGCGTGGGCGGCCCGCAGGGCGGACAGCACACCGCGGCCGATCCTGGCCGCCTCCGGCGCCGACAGCGGCCCCTGGGCCAGCCGGTCCTGCAGCGAACCGCCGCTGACCAGCTCCATCACCAGCCAGGGGTGGGGGAGTTCGGCGGTGTCGACGATGTGGTAGATGATCACCACATGGGGGTGCTGGAGCCGCGCCAGGGCCTGCGCCTCGCGCAGCACCCGCTCGCGCAGCTCGTACGCCGCCGCCGGGTCGGCCGCCAGCATCGCCGGGTCCGGCGGGCGGACCTCCTTGAGTGCCACCTCGCGCTGCAGGAGGGTGTCCCGCGCACGCCACACCAGGCCCATGCCGCCGCCGCCGAGTCGTTGCAGCAACTCGAAGCGGCCGTCGATGAGCTGGGCTGCGGGCTCCCCTGTAGTCATGGCCGTCATCGTAGGGGTTCCCGCGGACAGCCCTTGACGGGGGAGAAGGCCGCGGGCCCGGGGCCCGCACGGCTCGGGCGCCGGTCGTATGCGGCCGGGTGGAGGGGCGGCGGTGGAGGGGCGGGGCCGCCGTGGGCCTGTCGGTGGCCGCCGGTAGCGTCGGCCGCGGCCGGGCGGGAGAAGGAGGGTGCGGTGGCGGGGACGGGAGACGGGTGGCGTGGTGCCGGGCCGGCCGGTGCGCACCGGGCGGTGCTGGACCATGTGCTCGCGCTGATGGCGGACCTCGCCTGGGAGCAGGGGCTGGTCCTGCGCGGCAGCATGTGCCTGACCGCCTGGGCGCCCGGCCTGGCCCGTGAGCCCGCCGACCTCGACTGGATCGTGCCGAGTCCGGCCGGTTTCCCGGTCGACCTCCAGGACCCGCATCCGTACCTGGCCGGTCCCGAAGCCGTCCAGCAGTGGCCGGAGGCCTTCGACGGCGCGGCCCGCTACGAGATCTGGCGCACGGAGGAGTTCGGGACGGCGGGCCTGCACGCGGCCTTCCCGCCGGAGGGGCTGCACTGGCTGGCGGAGGACGAGGACCACCCCGACTTCGGCGACCTCTTCGACCCGGCCGCGGCGCTGACCGCCCTGGTACGGGCCGCGCCGCAGGTCGCGCCCGGTCTCGTCCTCGACCCGGACGGCCTGCGGGTGGACGGCGGTTGGACGTACCGCAGGTACGACACACCCGGGGTGCGGCTGGTGGTGCCCTGGCGGGCCGACGGGCTGCCGCCGGGCGAGGTCCGGCTGGACTTCGCCCGGGACGAGTGGCTGCCGCAGGCCCCGGTGCTGACCGCGGTCCCGCGCGCCGACGGCGGCCGTCCCACGGCGGTCCGCACGGCGAGCCGCGAGCTGTCACTGGCCTGGAAGCTCTGCTGGCTGCACGGCGACGCCGCGGGGGAGGGGACGCCGCGCGGCAAGGACCTGTACGACGCCGTCCTGCTGGCCGAGCACCCGGCGACCAGGTTGACGGCCCGGCTGGTGCGCACGGTGCTGCGCCGCTCGGGGACCTGCGGCGCGGGCGACGGGGACGGGTTCGACGTGCGGGAGGTCTGCCGACGGGTGGACCGGGCGGCGTTCGCGCGGGAGCACCCGTGGGTGCGGGGCTCCGCCGAGGAGTGGGTGCGGCGGCTGGCCGGGGCGCTGGAGCCGGTGTTGGGCGCCGGCGGCCGGGTTCAGCCGACGCGGCAGGGGATCTCCAGGTCCTCGCTCAGGTAGTAGACCGCGCAGACCCGGTGGTAGCCGTCCGCGATCACCAGCGGCTGCCCGCGCAGCAGCAGGACCGGGGACAGCTTGTGGCCCGCCCTGACCTTGCCGATGTTGTCCGCTACGTGCACGTTGTCCTCGGGGAGCAGCGGCAGTTCGGAGGCCCGCAGGATGTCCTTGGCCTTCTTCTGCACGGTCGGCGCCTCCTTCAGCCGCTCGGCCGCGGCCTTGGCGTGGTGCGGCGACATCAGCAGCTCCAGGTAGTCGACGGCCGCCGGGAAGTCGTGCTTCTCCGGGTCCTTCTTCCAGAGCGGATCGGCCATCTCGCGGTCTCCTGACGTCGTGCGTTCCGGTGCGTCCCGGTTCCTCCCGGTGCGGACCAGGGTAGGGCGGCCGTGGTCCGAAACCCGGGCGCCGCAGGACGGTCGGCGCGCCCGTGGCGCGGTGGTGACGCCGGATCGGCTCAGCGGCCGGGGCGGAGGTCCGCGCCCGTGCGGCCCGGATCGGCCCGGCGGGACCGGAGGACGGAGGCGAGGCGGTACACGGCGGCGGCCTCGGCCCAGGCCAGCACGGTGACCAGGGCGAGGAAGGTGCCCCCGTCGGTGACGGCGCCGACGCCGGAGACGATCAGCGGCACCACGGCCGGGAACGCCACCACGGCGAGTCCGATCGTGGGCAGGGCGTGCGAGGTGTCGAGCGGGTCGGGGCCCCACGGCTCCACGCCGGCCCAGACGGCGAGTACGGCCACCAGCAGGGCGTAGGCGGCCAGGAGCCGGCGGCCCCTGGTACTCGTGTTCCGTGCCCGCATCGGGCCTCCCTCGCTCGCTCGGTGCCCGCGCCACCGTCCGGTCCTGCCGGATCGCCCGGTGGGCGGGTGCCAGGGCGCGGGCGCGGCAAGGCTAGCGGTACTCCGGCGGCGCGGGGGAGCCGGGCCTCAGCGGGGGCGGCGGCGGGTGGGCGGGGCGTCGAGGACGCAGTCGCCGCAGAGGCCGCCGCCCGGCACCCGGTAGTAGAGGCAGCAGGTGGTGCGGCGGAACGGCGGCGGGCCGAGCGGGCCCACCTCCGCCGTACCGGCGAGCGGTTCCCGCTCGAGCAGGCCGGCCGCCAACCGCCTGGCGTGGAGGGCCACCTGATCGTTGCTCAGATGACTGTCGAGGACCTTCAGCGAACCGTACAGCGCCGAGGCGGTGTTGCCCCACAGCAGGCGTCCGGCCACCGGCGCCACCGACCGGACGGCCTCGCCGAGCGGTGCCAGCACGCCCGTCACCACCGAGGTGTGCAGTGCCTCGACCGGGTCGCCGGTGACGGCCGAGGCGCCCGGGAGCGGGAGCCAGAGGTCGAGCGGGCCGCCGGGCGGCAGCCGGTAGTGCGCGCGGTCGGGGTGCAGGTCGGCGGTGCCGCCGAAGGCCGCCACGCCGAGCGCCACCGACCACACCCGGGCCGCCAGCCCGAGGTGCACCACCGAGGCCGCCACCCGGGCCTCCGAGGTGCCCAACAGGTCCGCGGCCGCGCCGATCCGCCGCGCGAGGTCGGTGTCCGTTCCGGCGCGGTGGAGTTCGCGCAGCGGCCGGAAGCCCTCGGGCGGCCCGCCGCCCGGGGCGCAGGCGGCGACCTGGAAGTACGGCCCGACGGCTCCGACCAGACGGAGCACCTCGGCGGCGGGGAAGTCGGGAGGCATGCGCGCCATCCTGGCACGCCGCCGTCGGTGCACCCCTGTCGTGCCCTTCTCGCGCGTTCGGGGCGCCGCCGGGCCGGGCCGTGAGGGCGTGTCATGATGAGGTCGCCATGTTCCCGTCGACGCGGCTGCGCCTGTTGCGCGCCTTCCTGTTCTCCGGGGTCTGTACGACTCTTGGGGCCTTCGGCCATGCCTCGGCGGGAGGCGGGGGACCGGTCCCGGTGGGGGCGCTGCTGACCGGCGGTCTGCTGGTCGCCGGGGCGGCCCTGGTGCCGAACTGGCGGGAGCGCGGGCCGCTGGCCGTCACCTCCGGGGTCCTGGGCTCGCAGCTCGCGCTGCACCTGTGGTTCGCCGCGTGGGCACTGCCGCCCGGCGGACCCGGGGCCGCGGACCCGGCAAGGTTGCTGCTGGACCGGCTGCTGTGCCCGGCCGGCCTCCACCACCCGGCCCTCACCCCGGCCGTCGCGCCCGAGCAGGTCCCGGATCTGCTGCGGGCGGCCGGGCTCGACCCCGGGCAGTTCCTCGCCGCCGCCCCGCAGCACGGGACGCACTGGCCGATGACGGCCGCCCACCTGCTGGCCGCGCTGGCCTGCGCCTGGTGGCTGCGGCAGGGCGAGGCCGCGTTCTTCCGGCTGCTGCCCGCGCTGCGGCCGGCCGGCCGGTTCACGCTGGCGGCGCTGGCGGGGCTGGCCGCGCTGTGGTCCGCCCGCCGCCCGGCGCCGCCGCGCGCGGCCCGCCCGGCGGACCCGGGCTGCCCGCCGTACCGGCCGCCGCTGCTGCGGCATTCGCTGGACGGCCGTGCCCCGCCGCGGGCCGCCCGGGTGGGTCCCGTCGCTGCAGTGCTGTCCGCACCGGCGGCGTAGCGCCCGCGTACGCCTGCGGCCGCCGCCCGCGCCCCGTGATTCGGTTCCGGGTGTGCGCGGCGGGGCCGCCCCGTGTCCTCACCCGTGCCGTCCGGCGCCGGGCGCCGCTCGCGCCCGCCCCCGGCACGGGCCGCTTCCGGCCGCCCCGGCGCAGCCGCGTACCCACGCGGCCGCGGCCGCGTGGCCGACTCCTGAACCGGAGAGAACGCCAGATGAGTGGAACGACGATCGATCGGGCCGGACCGGGCCGGGTGCTGGCCGGGTTCGCCCTGCTGCTGGGGCTGCTGTTCGCCGTCTCGTACGGGCTGGGCAGTTCGGTGGGGCCGGTCGCCCCGGGCCTGGCCCCCGCACGGCCCGGGACGGACGGCCCCGGCGCGGGCGAGAACGGGCCGCACGGGCGGCCGGCCGGCGGTGACGACATGTCCGGCATGACGATGGGCGCGCCCGCGCCGTCCGCCGCGGCCCAGCCGGGCCTGCGGTGAGCGGGGGTACGGCCGGGGCGCCGGCCCGGGCCGAGGGCGTCACGGACGAGCTGGTCACCACCGACCTGACGGTCGGCGGCATGACCTGCGGCGCCTGCGTGGCCAGGGTGGAACGGAAACTCGCCCGGATCGACGGGGTCAGCGCGGGCGTCAACCTGGCCACCGGACGCGCCCGGGTGGTGCATCCCGCGTCGGTGCCGGCCGGGAAGCTGGTGGCCGCGGTCGAGGCGGCCGGGTACACGGCCGAACTGCCCGCCGGGCCGGACAGCGGTCCCGCACTGCACGAAGACCTGGTGCCGGCCTGGCAGTTGGCGGTGGTCGCGGCACTCGCGGTGCCGGTGATCCTGCTGGCGATGGTGCCCGGCCTGCAGTTCGAGGGCTGGCAGTGGGTGAGTGTGGCGCTCGCCGTACCGGTGGTGACCTGGGGTTCGGCGGCCTTCCACCGCCGGGCCTGGCAGGGCCTGCGGCACGCCACCGGGACGATGGACAGCCTGGTCAGCCTCGGCATCATCGCCTCGGCGGGCTGGTCGGCGTACGCGCTGCTGTTCGGCGGCGCGGGCGAGCCGGGGATGCGGATGCCGTTCTCGCTGACCGCGGCACCGGGCGAAGGCGCGCACGTCTACCTCGAAGCGGCGGTCGGGGTACCGCTGTTCGTACTGTGCGGGCGCTGGCTGGAGGGCCGGGTCCGGGACCGGACCGGGTCGGCGCTGCGGGCGCTGGCCGAGCTCGGGGCCAAGGACGTCAGCGTGCTGGAGGACGGCCGCGAGCGCCGGGTCCCGGTCGAACAGCTGTTGCCGGGACAGGAGTTCGTGGTCCGGCCGGGCGAGAAGGTGGCCACCGACGGGGTGGTGACCGAGGGCGGCTCCGCGCTGGACCTGTCGCTGCTGACCGGCGAGAGCATGCCGGTCGAGGTCGGCCCGGGGGACCGGGTCACCGGCGCGACCCTGAACGTCGGCGGCCGGCTGCTGGTCCGCGCCACCGAGGTCGGCCGCGACACCCAACTCGCCCGGATCACCGCCCTGGTGGCGGACGCCCAGACCGGGAAGGCGCGGGCGCAGCGGCTGGCCGACACCGTCGCCGGGGTGTTCGTGCCGTGCGCGCTGGCGATCGCGGTCTGCGTGCTCGGCTTCTGGCTGGGCGCCGGGGCCGCGCCCTCGGCGGCGGTCACCGCGGCCGTCGCGGTCCTGGTGGTCGCCTGCCCGTGCGCGCTCGGCCTCGCCACGCCGACCGCGCTGCTCGCCGCGACCGGCCGCGGTGCCGAACTCGGTGTCCTGGTCCGTGGACCGGAGGCGCTGGAGAGCCTGCGGCGGATCGACACCGTGGTGCTCGACAAGACCGGCACCCTGACCAGCGGACGGATGGAGCTGATCGCGGCCCACACCGCACCCGGCGCCGACCCGGACACCGTGCTGCGCCGGGCCGGTGCGCTGGAGGACCACTCCGAGCACCCGGTCGGCCGGGCGGTCGCCGCGGCCGCCCGCCGGCGCTGCGGCGAGACGCTGCCGCCGGTGCGCGGGTTCACCGCAGAACCCGGCACCGGGGTGAGCGGCGAGGTCGACGGCGTGGCCGTCCGGGTGGTGCGCCCGGGCGCCGCGGGGACACTGCCCGCCGCGCTCGCCACCGCGCTCACGGCCGCCGAGGCCGACGGCCGGACCGCCGTCGTGGTGGAGCTGGCGGGCGAGCCGGCCGCGCTGCTGGTGGTCGGCGACAGCCTGCGGCCCGGCAGCTACCGGACCGTGCACCGGCTGCGCGCGATCGGACTGACCCCGGTGCTGGCCACCGGCGACGGGCCCGGCGCGGCCCGCGCGGTCGCCGAGCACCTGGGCATCGCCGAGGTGCACTCCGGTGCCTCGCCCGAGCGCAAGGCCGAACTGGTCGCCGAACTGCGGGCGGCCGGCCGGACGGTCGCGGTGGTCGGCGACGGCGTCAACGACGCCGTCGCGCTGGCCGCCGCCGACCTCGGGGTCGCGCTCGGCACCGGGACGGACGCGGCGATCGGGGCCGCCGGGCTGACCCTGGTCCGCGGCGAGATCGAGACCGTGGTCGACGCGGTCCTGCTGGCCCGGCGCACCCTGGCGACCGTCCGGGCCAACCTGTGCTGGGCGTTCGGCTACAACGCGGTGCTCATCCCGCTGGCCGCCGTCGGCCTGCTCAACCCGATGCTGGCGGGCCTGGCGATGTCGGTCAGCTCGGTCCTGGTGGTGGGCAACAGCCTGCGGCTGCGCACCTGGAGCCCGGCGCCGGTACGGTCGGCGCGCCCGGCGCGCCCGGTCCGGGCGGGGGTGGACCGGTGAGGATATCCGGGCGCGCGCTGCCCGTCGCCGCGCCGGTCGGGGCCGCCGCCGTCACCCTGCTGGTGCTCGGTGGCTGGGTGACGGCCGGTGCAGCCGGGCGGGCCGGGCCGGTGCAGGTCGAGCCCGGCTGGGTGCTGGTCCCGGCCGGACGCAGCCCGGTGGCGACCGCGGCCTTCTTCACCGTCCGCAACCCCGGGGACGTCCCGGACGAACTGATCGGCGCCAGTACGGCGGTCGCCGCGCAGGTGACGCTGAGCCGCCACGAGCACCGGGGCGGTGGCGCCCGTCCGGCCGAGACCGCCTCGCTGCCCGTCCCGGCGCGCGGCGCGCTGACCATGGACCTGATGAGCGCCGACCTGGTGCTCGCCCGGCCCGAGCCGCTCACCCCGGGCCGGCGGGTCGAGTTCCGGCTGCGGTTCCGGCGCAGCGGTGAGGTGCGGGTGGCGGCCGTCGCCGTGACCCCGCAACAACTCACCGGTCTGCTCGCGGCGGGCGCGGCGGGCGCTTCGCGTGCGGTGGGGGCTCCGGCCGCGGCGGGCCCCGGCGGCGGGCGGGTGATCGGCGTCTCCTGAGCGGTCGCCGGGGTTCCGGAAGAAATCCGCCACCTGTTCGGAACTCTTCCGCCCCGGCGTCCGACTGGTGTGACGGGTGCCGTGGATCCGCGGCACCCGTCACTACGGGGAGGGCGGTCCATGCCGACATGCGGCGGAGTGTCATGACCGGCGGCTCGACCCGGCCGGCGCCCGCGGGCACCCGGCTCGACAACTGGCCGCTGGTCGGGCTGGCCGGCCTGCTCGCGTTCACCGCCATGCTCGACCTGAACATCGTCACCGTCGCGGTGCCCGGTATCGCCGACGGACTCGGGGTCCCGCCCCAGATCGCCCAGTGGGCCGGACTCGGCTACCAACTCCCGGTGGTGGCACTGCTGTTGCCGATCGGCGGCTGGCTGGACGGCGCCGCAGCCCGACCCGCGCTGCTCGGCTCGCTGACCGGGTTCGCGCTCTGCTCGGCGGCGGCCGCGGCTGCGCCCGGCGCGCCCTGGCTGATCGCCGCGCGCAGCCTCCAGGGCTGCTTCGCCGCCGTGCTGTTCGTGCTGATGCCCGTCCTGGCCGCCACCGCAGTCCGGCCGCAGCTACGGGCCCGGGCGATGAGCGTACCGGCCACCCTCGGCCCGCTCGGCGCCGTGATCGGGCCCGCGGTCGGCGGGCTGCTGCTCGACCACCTCGGCTGGCGCTGGGTGTTCCTGGTCAAACTCCCGCTGTGCGCCGCCGGATTGATCCTCGGCCACCGGTACCTGGGGCGCGGCGGCCGACTGCTCCGCCCGGGCCGCCGCGCCGTGGCCGACGCCGCGCTGATCGGCGTCGCCGTCGGCGCCGTGCTGCTCGCCCTCACCGCGGCGCCCGGCTCACCGGGTTGGCTGCTGCTCGCGCTCGTGGCTGTCCCGTGCGTCGCCGGGTGGCTGCGCGGCCCCGGCGGCCGGACGGTCGCCTCGGTGCTGCGCGACTCGGGCAGCTCACCCGTCAACGCGGCGGTGCTCGCGCTGGCCGCGGGCTTCGCCGCGATGCACTACCTGATCGCCCTGCACCTCCAGCGCGACGAGGGGCTCAGTGCCACCGCCACCGGTCTGACCGTGCTGGCCTTCCCGGCCGCCATGGGCCTGGCCGGACCGCTCGGCGGCCGCCTCGCCGACCGCTTCGGCACCCGGCCCACCGCCACCGCGGGCGCCGCGCTCACCGCGCTCGGCCTGCTGCTGCTCATCCCGCTCGACGACCACTGGCCGACCACCTCGATCGCCTGGCGGCTCGCACTGGCCGGCCTCGGCATGGGCCTGTACGGCGGTCCCAGCCAGGCCCTGGTGATGGCGAGCACCCCGCCGGGCCGGCTGGCCACCGCCGGGTCAGCCGTCCAGCTCGCCCGCTCGCTCGGCTTCGCCCTCGGCCCGGCGCTCGCCACCGCGGCCTGGGGCCTGGCGGGCCGCGGGGACACCGGCATCCGTACCGGCCTGGCCGCGGCGGCCCTGGCGGGCTGCCTCGCGGTCCCGCTGCTGGCCCGCGGCGCCCGGCCCCGGCCCGCGGCGCCGGACGATGTACGGGCGCAGGGCGCAGCGGCGCAGGACGCAGGGCCGCAGGGCGGAGCGGCACAGGGGGGAGCGGACCGGTCGGGTGCCGCACGCGCCTTGGTCGCGGGGCACGCCTTGGTCGCGCAGCCCGGGGTGGCGCACCCCGAACCCGCCGCGCGGCCCGGTGGGGTCGCCTCGCCTGCTGCGCCGGACGACGCACGGGCGCAGGACGCAGGGCCGCAGGGCGGAGTGGCACAGGGAGGAGCAGACCGGCCCGGTGCCGCGCGCGCCCTGGTCGCGGAGAACGGTGCCGCCGCACGGCCCGGTGCCGTCGCCCCGTCCGCCGTAGCCCCGCCCGAGGCGGCCGCCGCGCCAAACAACACGCCAACCGTCGTGCAGCCGACCGCCGTTGGGCAGGACGGGCAACCGCAGCCGGGGCTCAGACCGTCCGGCGGCTGACGGCCCCGGCCCGTCCCCCACCCTCCCCGCGGCGCCCGCCGTGCCCCGTCCCGTCCCGTCCATCTCCCTCCCCGCAGAAGGGAACCCCCGCATGTGCGGAATCACCGGCTGGGTGTCGTTCCACCAGGACCTCACCCCGCACGCCCGGGTCATCGAGGCGATGACCGCCACCCTGACCCGCCGCGGCCCCGACGCCGGCGGCTGCTGGCTCGGCCCGCACGCCGCGCTCGGCCACCGCCGGCTCTCCGTGATCGACCTGGTCGGCGGTGTCCAGCCGATGGCCGACCGTCCGGAGCAGCCGGCCGCCGTCCTGACGTACAGCGGCGAGGTCTACAACCACCACCAGCTGCGCGCCGAACTCCGGCGCCTCGGCCACGAGTTCCGCACCCGCAGCGACACCGAGACGGTGCTGCGCGGCTACCTGCAGTGGGGCGATGCGGTGGTCGACCGGCTGGAGGGCATGTACGCGTTCGCGATCTGGGACGCCCGCCGCGAACGGCTGCTGCTGGTCCGCGACCGGCTCGGGGTCAAGCCGCTGTACTGGGCGCGGGTGGACGGTGGGCTGGCGTTCGGCTCCGAGCCCAAGGCGCTGTTCGCCCATCCCGAGATCACCCCGCGGGTCGACGCCGACGGCCTGCGCGAGGCGTACAGCCTGCTGTTCAACACCGGTCCGACGCTGTGGTCGGGGGTCCGCGAGATCCCGCCCGGCGGCCTGCTCACCCTGGACCGCTCGGGCCTGCGCGAACAGCTGTACTGGCAGCTCACCGCCCGGCCGCACGAGGACGACCGGCAGACCACCGTCGAGCGGATCGGCTCGCTGGTCAACCGGACCGCCCGGGCCCAGCTGGAGGCCGACGTCCCGCTCTGCAGCCTGCTCTCCGGCGGCATCGACTCCACCGTCCTCACCGCTCTGGTCGCCGACGAACTGCGGCTCTCCGAGGGCCCCGGGGCGCGGCTGCGCTCGTACGCGGTGGACTACAGCGACCAGGCCGAGCAGTTCACCGGCGACGTGCTGCGCACCGGCCACGACACCCCGTTCGCCGCCGAGGCCGGTGCCTTCATCGGCACCGACCACTCCACCGTGGTGCTCGACCCGCGCAGTCTGCTGGACCCCGAGCACCGGCGGGCCGTGGTCGAGTGCCGGGACTCCCCGATCGGTGTCGGCGACATGGACACCTCGCTCTACCTGCTGTTCGGGCGGATCCGTGAGCACTCGACGGTGGCGCTGTCCGGCGAGGCCGCCGACGAGATCTTCGCCGGGTACCCCTGGTTCCACACCCCGGCCGCGGTCGGGGCGGACACCTTCCCCTGGCTGCTGGTCACCGGCGACGAGGCCGCCATGCCGCTCGAGCCCGACCTGGCGGCCACCCTGCGGATCGCCGAGTTCCGCGCCGACACCTACCGGGACGCCCTGGCCGCCGTCCCGCACCTGGACGGCGAGAGCGCCACCGAGCACCGCCAACGCGAGCTCCAGCACCTCTCGCTGACCCGCTGGCTGCGCCAACTCCTTCACCGGAAGGACAGGTTGAGCATGGCGCAGGGCCTGGAGGTGCGGGTCCCGTACTGCGACCACCGGCTGGTCGAGTACGCCTTCAACACCCCGTTCGCGCTGAAGAGCTTCGACGGCCGGGAGAAGAGCCTGCTGCGCGCCGCCGCCGCCGGGCTCGCCCCCGATTCGGTCCTGCACCGGCCGAAGAACCACTACCCGGCCACCCACCACCCCGACTACAACAGTGGCCTGCAGGCGATGGCCCGCGAGGCCCTGGACGCGCACGGCGGCCGGGTCCGCGAGATCGCCGACGGGTCCGTGATCAAGACCACCCTGGACACCCCGCCGGACCGGCTCAGCTGGGGCCACCGGCTGCGCCTGGAGCGCGTGGTCGACCTCGCGCTCTGGCTGGACCACCACGATCCGCACCTGGCGATCTGACCCTTTCCGTCCCCCACCGGGAGCCCACCAGTCATGACCGACCCCACCGAGCCGACGGGCGGCTGCCCGTTCGGCCATGGCACCCCCACCGCGGCCGAATCCGTGCCGCTGTTCGGCGAGGAGTACAAGCGCGACCCGTACCCGCTGTACGACCGGCTGCGGCAGGCCGGCCCGGTGCACCGGGTACGGTTCCCCAGCGGCATCGCGGCCTGGCTGGTCACCGGCTACCAGGCCGCCCACCGGACCCTGAACGATCCGCGCCTGGGCAAGAACCACCGCCTGGGCAACGAGAATTGGCGCCGACTGGCGTCGATCATGCCGGAGCCCCAGCACTCCCGGCTCCAGGTGCACCTGCTGCACCAGGACCCGCCCAAGCACACCGAGATGCGCCGGCTGGTCCTGGACGCCTTCGCGCCGCGCCGGATCGAGGCGCTGCGGCCGCGCCTGCAGCAGATCGCCGACGACCTGGTGGACGCGCTGCCCGCCGAGGGCGGCGCCGATCTGGTGCAGGGCTTCGCGGCCCACTTCCCGTTCCGGGTGCTCGCCGAAGTCATCGGCCTGCCGGCGCACTTGGCACGGCGCTTCGACCGCGACTGGGGCAAAGTGGTGCAGCCGGTCGGCCCGCAGGACCCGGGCCGCCCGGCCTACGAGGGGCGGCTGCGCGGACTGCAGACGTACATCGCCGACGTGGTCGCGGACAAGCGCGGCGAGCCGTCGGACGACCTGCTCGGCCGGCTGGTCGCCGCCCAGGACGACGGGCAGCTGGCCAAGGAGGAACTGGACTCCATGATCTTCCAGTTGCTGGTGGCCGGACAGGAGCCGGTCACCAACCAGATCAGCACCATGCTGGTCACCCTGCTGCGCCACCCGGACCAGCTGGCCGGGCTACGTGAGGATCCCGCGCTGCTGCCCCGCGCGGTCGAGGAACTCCTGCGCCACGACGCCGCGTTCGAGCTCACCACCTGGCGGTTCTTCGCCGTGGACAGCGAGCTGTACGGCACCCGGATCCCGGCCGGCGACTCGGTGATCGTCTCGCTCTGCGCGGCCAACCGGGACGGCGAGCAGTTCCCCGATCCAGACACGCTCGACTTCGACCGCGCCCCCAACGCCCACCTGGCGTTCGGCCACGGCATCCACTTCTGCCCCGGCGCCGCGCTCGCCCGGGCCGAGTTGCAGATCGCCCTCGGCACGCTGCTGGCCCGGCTGCCGGGGCTGCGGCTCGCGGTCGGGGAGTCCGAGCTGCGGTGGATCCCCGCCGTCCTCGCCCGGGGGGTCGACCGGCTGCCGGTCCACTACGACCGGCGCGGCTGACCACCCCGCACCCCCGCACCTCCCCGACACCCCGCCCGTACCCACCCCGCCCGTTCACCGTCGCCGCGCCCGGCGCTCCCGCGCCGAGGCGCCGTCCCGTCATGTCCTCGTGGAGGACCGCATGCCGTCAACCGCCGCACTCGCCCCGCTGCCCACCGGCCATCCGGCCGTCGAACGCGTCAGCACCGAGATCCTGGAGCTGCTGCTGCCCCACCGCCGGGCCGGCGACCCGGACACCGCCGCGCCGCCGGGCGCCTTCCCGGTCCAACTGCGCCAGCTGGCCGCCTTCGTGGCCGCCGGTGAGCCGGTCGCCTTCACACTGCCCGGCTTCCCCTGCAAGTCACCCAACACCCGCAAGGTGCTCGGCCACCTGCCGGACGAGGGCGAACGGCTGGCGCTCGGCTTCCTCGACCGGCTGTGCGGGCGGATCGCCGAGGTGTACTCGCCGGGCGCCCGGGTGCTGATCTGCTCGGACGGCCATGTCTTCGGCGACCTGATCCGGGTCCCCGACGAGCACATCGACGCGTACTCCGACGAGTTGACCGCGATGATCGCGAGGGAGGGCCTCGGCCGTCTGGGCACCTTCGACCTGCGCGACGTCCTCGGCGACCTGCCGTACGACGACAAGCGGGCGCTGGTGCACGCCCGGTTCGCCCCGACCCTGGAGGAGCTGCGGGCCGAGGTGCGGTCCGACGAGGAGACGGCCGCCCTCTACCGGGGCATCACCCGCTTCCTGGTCGACGACACCGCGGGCTTCACCGGCACCAGATCCGCCCTCCAGCGCGAGTGCCGCCGACGCGCGTACGGCGTGATCCAGCGCAGCCGCGCCTGGGGCACCCTGATCGCCGAGCACCACCCCCGGTCGGTCCGGCTGTCCATCCACCCGCAGCCGGTCGGCGCAGGGAAGTTCGGCATCCGGCTGCTCGACCACCGGGACGTCTGGGCCACGCCCTGGCACACCGCGGTCCTGCACCGGGCGGACGGCGGGTGGGAGCTGATGCACCGGGCGGAGGCGGAGCTGATCGGCACCCTCGTCCACCGCGACGGCCGGCCGAGCCACTTCGAGGCCGCGGCCGCCGCCGGGTAGCCCGCGCGGGGGCGGGGGTCCGTGGTCCCCCGCCCCCGGCCGGCCCGCCGCTCAGGTCCCGGCGGCCACAGCGCCACCGCCCGCCGGGGCGCCCACGCCGACCGGAGCCCGGTGGTCGAAGGCGATCAGCGGGTCGCCGGTCAGCGGGTGGTCCACCACCGCGGCCCGGACCCCGAACACCTCGGCGAGCAGCTCCGGGGTCAGCACCTCGCGCGGCGGCCCGGAGGCGACCAGCGCCCCCTGGTGGAGCACGTGCAGGCGGTCGCAGACCGAGGCCGCCGCGTTCAGGTCGTGCAGCGCGACCAGCGTGGTCACGGCCTGGGCGCGCAGCAGCGCGAGCAGTTCGACCTGGTGCCGGACGTCGAGGTGGTTGGTCGGCTCGTCCAGCACCAGCACGTCCGGCTCCTGCGCCAGCGCCCTGGCCAGCAGGGCCCGCTGCCGCTCCCCGCCGGAGAGCTGCGAGAACGGCCGGTGGGCGTGGTCCAGCATCCCGGTGCGGGCCAGGCCGGCGGCGACGGCGGCGCGGTCCTCGGCGCTCTCGGCGGCGAAGGCCCGCTGGTACGGGATCCGGCCGAGCGCCACCACCTGGGCGACCGTCAGCTCGAAGTCCCCGCCGCGCTCCTGCGGCAGCGCCGCGATGTGTCGCGCGGAGGCGGCGGGGGAGAACCGGGCCAGGTCGCGGTCGTCGAGCAGCACCCGGCCGGCGCTCGGCGCCAGGTACCGGTAGACGGCCCGCAGCAGGGTGGACTTGCCGCTGCCGTTCGGGCCGACCAGACCGGCGATCTCGCCCTTCTCGGCGACCAGGTGGACACCGGCCACCACGGCGTGTCCCGCGAGGGTGATGTGCAGGTCCTCCAGGGCGATCCTCAACTGCGCTCCAGTCGTCGGTCGAGCAGGTACAGCAGCGCTGGCGCGCCGACCAGCGCGGTGACCACGCCGACCGGCAGCTCCTGGGTGTCCAGGGCGGTCCGGGCCACCGTATCCACCACCACCAGCAACACGGCGCCGGTCAGGGCGGACAGTGGCAGCAGACGGCGGTGGTCGCCGCCGCACACCAGCCGGCAGACGTGCGGGACCATCAGCCCGACGAACCCGATCGCGCCCGAGACGGCGACCAGGACCCCGGTCAGCACGCTGGTGGTGGCGAACAGTTCACGGCGCAGCCGGGTGACCGGGACGCCGACGCCGGCGGCGGTCTCGTCGCCCATCAGCAGGGCGTTCAGGCCGCGGGCGCGGGCCTGCAGCACGGCCAGGCCGCCGAGGACGGCCGCGGCGGGCAGCGCGAGCTGCGCCCAGGTCGCGCCGCTGAGGCTGCCCATCAGCCAGAACAGCACGCCCCTGGTCCGCTGCTGGTCGCCGGCCTGCAGCACCAGGTAGCTGGTGAACCCGGACAGGAACTGGCCGATCCCGACGCCCGCCAGCACCAGCCGCAGCGGGGCGAAGCCGCCGCCGCGCCGGGCCAGCGTCCAGACCAGGGCGAGTGCGGCCAGGGCGCCGAGGAAGGCCGCGCCGGACACCCCGACTCCGGCCGCCAGGCCGCCGGCCCCGCCGAGGACCAGGACGCCGACGGCGCCGAGCGAGGCGCCGGAGGAGATCCCGAGCAGGTACGGGTCGGCGAGCGGGTTGCGGACCAGGGCCTGGACGGCGGCGCCGACCAGGCCGAGTCCGGCGCCGACCAGCGCGGCCAGCAGGGCGCGCGGGACGCGCAGCTGCCAGACGATCAGGTCGCGGCTGCCGGGCAGCGGCGGCCGCCCGGTGAGCCGCCGGCCGATCACCGACCACACCTCGGCGGGCGGGATGTCGACGGCGCCGAGCGAGACGGCGGCGGTGAGCGCGGCGGCGAGCGCCAGGGCGAGCCCGGCGGCTGCCCACCCGGCCGGTACCCGGCGGGGCGGTCGGCCGGGCCCGCCGTCCCCGGTCCGGTCGGCCGGGGAGGTGCGCCGCGGGGAGGTGACGGCCACTCAGTGCCCGGCCTTCACCAGGTCCGGGTGGACGGTGGCGGCGATCTGCTGCACGGTGTCGGCGTTGCGGGTGCCGGCGATGGTGGTGGCCTCGGAGCCGATCCGCAGGAAGTGGCCCTGCTGGACGGCGGCGAGCCCCTTGGTGGCGGGGAAGTCGCGCAGGAACTTCTCCGCCTCGTCGTACGCGGCGGTGGTGGCCGCCGCGCTGCCGCGGTCGCGGACGGCGAGCTGGATCCAGTCGGGGTTCCTGGTCACCACGTCCTCCCAGCTGACGGGCCGGAAGTCGCTGTCGCAGTCGGCGAACACGTTGCGGGCGCCGGCCAGGGTGATCACGGCGTTGCCGACCTGCCGGCCGCAGAGTGCGACGGGCTGCTTGGTGCCCGCGTCGAAGTCGAAGAAGAAGTAGCCGGGCCGCTGACCGGCCGGCAGGTCCTTCAGGGCGGCCGTGACGGCGCCGGTGCGGCTCTGCATCGCGGCGACGAGTTCCCCGGCCTTCGGCGTCGTTCCGGTGATCGCGCCGAGCCGCTGGATGTCCTGTTCGACGGCGGCGAGGTCGGTGGCCGGGCCCTTGGCGTCGGCGGCGCAGGCGGTGGACAGCAGGTAGACGTGGCGGATGCCGGCGGCGGTCAGCTCGGCCTCGGTGGGGGCGGCGCCGGTGTCGCCCATCGCGGCCATCGGGCCGAAGGTGTCGACGTAGGTGTCGGCGCCGGAGCCGAGCAGCTTCTCCTTGGCGATGCCCGTCTCGCCGAGCACGGGGACCTTGGCGCCCTGCTCGGCGACGGCGGCCGGCAGGGTGCCCTTGCCGGGCGGGAAGCCGGTGCCGATCACCCGGTCCCCGGCGCCGAGCTGCAGCAGTAGTTCGAGCGCGGAGCCGTTGCTGGTGACGATCCGCCGGGCGGGCGTGGGGAAGACGGTGCGGTGACCCGTGCAGTCGGCGACCTCGGCCGGGGCGGTGAGGGTCGCGGCGCCGTTCGCCCCGGGTGCGGCCTCGCTGCCGCTGCCACCTCCCTGGCTGCTGCCGCAGGCGGTGGCGGCGAGCAGCGCGGCGGCCGCCGCGATGCCGCACAGTGCGCGAGAACGCATCGGGACTCTCCTGATCTCCGGGGAAGGACGGGTCCGCAGCTGCGGGCCCGGGACCAGGTAGTCGCGCGGAACGGGGCAGGAGTTCCCGCGGTGGTGGAACGAGTCGCCGGGGAGCGAGGGGGCGCTCTCCGGCGACGCGCCGCGAGACCGGCGGCGGGTGGTCAGGCGGCCTGGCCGACCGCGCCCGGCCGGCGGCGGTAGACGTAGACCGCGGAGGCGGCCACCGACAGCAGCGCGGAGCCGCCGAGCACCAGCGAGCCGACCGATCCGCCGGACAGCGGGGCGGCGCCGGCGCCCTGCGCGGCGGCGGCCTGGTGGTCGCCGCCGTGGCCCCGGTGGTCGACGGTCGAGCGGCTGTAGCCGGCCGCGATCTGCTGCTCGGACGGCGCCTGCGGGGCGGCGGGCGCCAGGGCGCCGGCGGCTGCGGCGCCCTGGCCGTACACCACGTCGGAGCAGCCGTAGAACGCTTCGGGGCTGTCGGTGCGCTGCCAGACCAGGTACAGCAGCTGGCGGCCGGTGCGGGCGGGCAGGGTGCCGCTGAAGGTGTAGTACCCGTTGGTGGCGGTGCGGGCGGTCGGGTACTGGACGACCGGGTTGGCCAGGTCGAGGTCCGACCACTTGAGCGGCTTGGTCGGGTCGTAGCCCTGTTTGGTGATGTACAGCGTCATGCCGCCCTGGTGGGGGGCGGTCACCCGGAAGTTGAAGGTGAACGACCCGGCCTGTACGCCGGTGGCGGGCCAGTCGGTGCGGGCCATGTCGAGCGCCTTGTACTTGTCGCGGTTGGCGGAGCAGAGCTTGCCGTCCGGGATGATCTGCTGGCTCTGGCCGTTCGCGTTGGCGATGTTGACCTCGTTCCAGTCGTACAGCGGCTGGGTGCCGCTCATCGCGACGAGGTCCTTGCACACCTGGGACTGCGGGTGCTCGGGGCCTTCGGCGTAGCAGGACGCGACCCTGCTGACGGGGCCGTACAGCGAGCCGTGGGCGCTCGCGGTGCCGGTCGCCAGGGCGGCCGTCAGCAGGACGGTCGCGCCGACGACACCCGGGGCCAGCAGGCGGCGGGTTACGGACATGGGGGATCTCCTCGACGGTACTTCGGGCCTGCTGTGGGGGACGGGCACGTCTGCCCGGGGCCCGGGGAGCGACCCCGGGGCAAGGCGTGGCGCGGACCCGGCGCGCGGCCTCGGTCGAGCGTATGATTGGTCTGGACCAGATGGCAAGAGCCTTGACCTTAAGGCAAGTTGACGAATCATCTGGCAATCCGGCGGGCGCACGGAACGGCCCGGGCGGCCCTCCGTGTCGGGAGGGCCGCCCGGGCCGTCGGTGCAGCGAGGTGCCGCGTGGTGCTGCGGGTGCAGGTCAGGCGGGGACCTTCTCGGTGCCGGCCGCCTCGGGAGCCTGCTCGGCGGCGTCGGCGTCGCCCTGCGGCCTGGCGTGCTTGGGCAGCAGGAAGATCGCGCCGAACACCACGGCCAGCATGGCGATCTCGACCCACAGGGTGACCTGCTCGGCGTGGACGAAGCTGGCGCCCTTGATCTGCTCGAAGAAGACCGTGCCGAGGATCGCGGTGCCGAGTGCGGCGCCGAGCTGCTGGACGGAGGTGAGGGTGCCGGAGGCCGAACCGGTCTCGTGCGGCTCCACCGAGGCGAGCACGGTGTCGAAGAACGGCGCCATCACGAAGCCCATGCCGAGACCGGTGACGGCCAGCGCCGGGGCCAGCTGCCACGGAGTCACCTCACTGCCGGCCAGCTGCAGGGTGAGGATCACCCCGCCGACGCCCAGGGTCATCACGATCAGCCCGCCGTGCATCACCTTGCGGCCGAACTTCAGCAGCGCCTGCGAGCTGACGAAGGCGATCACCATGCCGATCGAGGACGGGATCCCGGCCAGGCCCGCCTTGAACGGCGAGTAGTGCAGGCCGATCTGGGTGTACAGGCTGAAGGTGAGCCAGAAGCCGGTCATCGCCGAGAAGAACGCCAGGCCCAGCACCATGCCGCCGCTGAAGCCGCGCTTGCGGAACAGGCTCGGCTCGACCAGCGGGTCGCCGCCGCCCTGGCTCTTGCGGTTCTCGTACCAGGCGAACAGGCCGAACACCGCGATGGAGAGCCCGATCAGGGCGAACGCCCAGGCCGGCCAGTCGTGCTCGCGGCCCTGGACCAGCGGGAAGACGATCAGTGCGGAGCCGAGCGCCGCCAGCAGCGCGCCGAGCAGGTCGAGCTTGACGGTGCGGGCGCTCTTCCACTCGGGCAGGAAGGCCAGGCCGCCGACGATGGCGAACAGGCCGAGCGGAATGTTGATCAGGAAGATCATGCGCCAGCCGGAGCCCCACAGGTCGGCGTCGACCAGCCAGCCCGCCAGGATCGGACCGCCGACCGTGGACAGGCCCATCACCGGGCCGAACATGCCGAACGCGGCGGCCTGCTCCTTCTCGGAGAAGATCTCCTTGAGGATGCCCAGCCCCTGCGGCAGCATCACGGCCCCGAGCAGCCCCTGGAACACCCGGGCCGCGACCAGCTGGCCGGGCTCCTGGGCGAGGCCGCAGGCGACCGAACCGAGGGTGAAGCCGACGGCGCCGATCAGGTACATCCGGCGGCGGCCGAAGATGTCGCCGAGCCGCCCGCCGGTGATCAGGCCGAGCGCCATGGCGAGGGTGTAGGCGGCGCCGAGCCACTGGATGGTGGTCTCGCCGCCGCCGATGTCGGCGCGGATCGCGGGAGCGGCGATGTTGGTCACGAGGGAGTCCAGGAGGTCCATGACCTCGGCGGCGAGAATGACGAACAGTGCCGCCCATCGCCATCTGTAAGGGGACGGGGACTCGGTCATCGAAGGCTCCTGTGGGTGCTGCGACACTGGTTGACGAACACTGTTCTACCTAGCGACCGCTGTTCTGTCAACACGGTGTTCGCCTGGCGAACGATGTTCCCCCGCCGTTCGCGGGGCCGCCTGGGGAACGGCGTTCGCTACGGGTACGATGTTCGCCGGGGGAACATTCGACGATCACTTCGATGCCGCGAAAGCAGGTGGCGCATGACCGCGCAGATGCCCCCGGTCCCCTGGCACAAGGCGCGCAAGGCCGAGGCCCGGCAGCCGCTCAGCCAGGCGGCGATCGTCGAGACCGGGATCCGGATCCTCGACGCCGAGGGGCTCTCCGGTGTCACCATGCGGCGGATCGCCCAGGACCTGGACACCGGGCCGGCGTCGCTGTACGCGCACGTGTCCAACAAGGACGAGCTCTGCGAGCTGATGCTGGAGCGGATCGCCGGCGAGATCGAGCTGCCCGAGCTGCCCGACCCGGCGCACTGGAAGGAGCAGGTCAAGGAGATCTGCCTGAACGCCCAGCGGGTCTACACCTCGCACCGGGACATCGCCCTGGTCTCGCTCGGTTCGATCCCGGTCGGCGAGAACCAGCTGCGGATCGCCGAGTTCATGCTCGACGTGATGCTCCAGGCCGGCATCCCGCCGCAGGTCGCCAGCTGGGCGCTGGACGGCCTCGGCCAGCTGATCGACTCCGACGCCTACGAGGCCTGCGCCTACACCGACCGCCTCCAGCGCGGCGACGATCTGGACGCCTACTTCACCAGCGTCGAGGAGTACTTCGGCAAGCTCCCCCCGGACCGCTTCCCGCTGATCAGCAGCATGGCCGCGACCATGGTCCAGGGCGACGGGGACGACCGCTTCGCCTTCAAGCTCGACGTCTTCCTGCGCGGGCTGGAGTCCTACATCGAGCAGTGAGCACCGGCCGGCCCGCCGCCCGCGGGGGGCGGGCCGGCCGGAGCCACCCGGTCAGCAGCCGCCGCGGATCCGGTGCACGGCCGGGTGCAGGCCGGACAGGATGGTGTCGAACCGGTGCGGCGTGGTGTCGGAGTTGACCCGCAGCCGGTTGATCCGCAGCGGGTCCGGCGGGAGCAGCGCGTCGTGCCGGTGGTTGAACAGGAAGCCCAGCCGGTAGCCGAGTTCGCCGAGCAGCGCCTCGGTGCGCGCGTCCCGGTTGCCGTTCGGATAGGCGAACGCGGTGGGCGGCTCGCCCAGCCACCAGGTCAGCAGCCGGTGCGCCTCGGCCACCTCCTCGCGGGCGGTGCTGTCGGCGCAGCGGTCCAGGCACGGATGGGTGTGGGTGTGATTGCCGATCTCCACCCCGGCGGTGCGCAGCTCGCCCAGGTCGGTGCGGTCCAGCTGGCGCCGGCGGGGCGCCTGGGCGCGGGCGGTGGCCCGCAGTTCGTGCAGGCTGCGGCGGCGGTCCGCGTCCGGCAGGGTCTTCAGCCGGGCCACCGCGCCCTGCGGCGGACAGCCCGCCAGGGGGCCCGCGGTGCCGCCCTGGGCGGCCAGGAACGCGGCCTCGGACCACCAGAACGGCTGGTCGGTGCCGATGAGTTCGGTCACCACGAAGGCGGCGGCGGGGATCCGCAGGCGGGTGAGCACCGGCAGGCCCTGGGTGAGCACGCTGTGGTCGCCGTCGTCGAAGGTGACCAGCACGCTGCGCGGCGGCAGCGGCCGCTGCTCGGCGACGCACCGGGCCAGCGTCGCCAGCGAGACCGGGGTGGCGGTGCGGACCAGGCGCTCCATCTGGGCGGCGAACCCGGCCGGGTCGTCGATCCCGTGGTACGCCAGCACCGCCAGTCGCCGGGAGGACAGCGCGCGGAACACCGGCTGGAGCGGCGAGTGGCGCAGCAGCCCGTCGATCCTGCGCCGCCGGGCGTCCCCGTGCGGGGTCGGTGCGGGGCCGGGCGGCGCCGGCGGAATCCCGGGCGTCGCCGGTGCCGGGCGGGCGGACCCCGCCGGTGCGACGGCCGGCACCCCGGTCGCCACGGTGACGGTCGCTCGTGCGGCCGTGTCGGGCTTCGACACGCTTACCCCCTCCGAACTCTGCCGCGTGCAGCACGACAGCGGACCCGCACGCTCTGAAGACTTTTCTACCGCCAAGGTGGCGACTTTAATACCTCTTTGGAAAATTTTTCCTGACGCAATATCAACTCGGAGCATCCTGACCGCGCGCTGTGCGCGCCCTGGACAAGGTACTGCGTTCGGGCCGTCCGGACACGGGGGTCCGCGCAGTAGGCCGGAATCGCCCGGGTGGCGCGGCCGGGAGTGCACCCGGGCGCGGGCCCGCCGGGCGTGTCCGGGGGGTCGCGGGACGCGCCGGGCGGGAACTGTCGTTCGGGGGGCGTGGCGCGGATGCGCGCGCCGGCCGGGTCTTCGTGTGCGGACCATCACCGGATCCTCACGCCCCGGGCGCGCAATCCCCGGGTCCGCGCGCCCGGCGCTCCGCGGCCGCGGCTCAGCCGAGCAGGCGCAACCGCTCCACCGCTACCCCCACGCGTACGGTCTGACCCCAGGTTAGCCGTAGAGCGTCCGACTCCACACCGTCCCCGAAAGCCACCAGCTGATCCGACTCGACCGTCAGCGCCAGCCGGTCGCCGTCCGCCAGCAGCCCCTGCACCTGTCCGGTGCCGGTCAGCGGCGACGGCCACGCCTCCCGGACGAACCAGGCCACCGCGGACGCCGTCGGGTCCGGCAGGGCGAGCGTGCTGCGCCGCTCCAGCCAGGCCGATCGGCACCAGCCGGTCGCGCCGGTGCCGGTGCCCACCAGCACCCCGGAGGAGGCCTGCGCCTCCTCCTCGCCGCCGGCCGGTGAGAGCCGGTAACGGGCCGTCTGGTGGTTCGGCTGGCCGAGGTAGATCTCGTTCAGAGCGAGCAGCCGCTGGGTGTCGTCGGCCACCGCCTCGACCATGGTGCGCTCCTCCAGCCGGTTCTCGCCGCCGCGGGCGCCGACCGCGCGCAGGGCACGGGCGGCGTCCGCCGGGCGGTGCCGGACCAGCACCCCGAGGCCCCGGCCCGGTTCGTTGTCGATGCCCACCACGGGCTGCCCTGAGAGGTACTTGGCGGTGTTGGCCACCAGTCCGTCCTGGCCGACCACCACCACGACGTCCTCGGGCGTGAACAGGAAGCGGTCCAGGTCGGCGCGTTCCACCCGGCAGCGCCGCCACTCCAGCGGTACCGCCGCCGCGACCTCGGCCAGCGCGGCCCGGGCCAGGTGGTGGCGCTGCTCCACCTCGTCGGGCGAGCGGCCGCGGGTGGCCAGGAAGAACGCGGCCTGCCCGCGCGAGCCGTGCCGGGCGATCAACTCCTCGTACTCGGTGCGGCGGTGGACCAGGACGGCGCGCGGGGCCAGGCTCACCGGTGCTCGCCCCCGGTGGCCGGCGCCCGGCCGAGTCGGGCCAGCAGGCCGGTGAGCACGTCCGGGCTGAGCGTGATGCTGTCGATCTTCGGGAGGTGCTCGGCCAGCTTGGTCAGCGCCAGTGCGTGCAGCAGCTCGGGACCGGCCTGCTGGTGGGCGAGCAGCCAGGCCTCCTCGGACGCGGCCCTGGCCTCGCCCAGCACCCGCTCGGAGTCGGCCTGGGCGTCAGCCAGGATCCGGGCGGCCTCGGCCTCGGCGGTGGCGATCCGGGTCCGGCGGGCGGCCTCGGAGTCGGCGCGCACCCGGTCGGCGGCGGCGTTCTGCTCGGCCTGCCGCCGCGCGTTGGCGCCCTGCTGGCCGACCAGCTCCTCCTCGCGGCGGGCCAGTTCGATCTGGTTGGCGAGCTCGTTCTCGGCGATCGCCCGCTCGCGCTCGACGGCCACCGCGCGCCGCTCGTAGGTGGCCCGGTCGGCCTCCTGCTGGACCTGCTCGCGGGCCGGGGTGCGCAGCGCGCGCTCGAGCTCGGCCTCCGGCCGCAGCGCGGTGACCCGGACGGCGATCACGGCCAGTCCGGTCTCGGTGAGCCGCGGGTCGGCGGTCAGCCCGTCGGTGATCTTCTGCCGGACCGGCGTCACGCCGGCCGCGAGCGCCTGCGGGAGCGTCAGGCCCGCGATCAGCTCCAGGGCGTGCTGCTGGGCGCTCTCGGTGAGCAGGGTGCCCAGCTGGTCCAGCGGCTCCGCGCGCCAGGCGCCGGTGTCGGGGTCGATGCCGAAGTCCACCCGGGTGGCGGCCACGGCCGGGTCGGTGATCCGGTACGTGACGGTGGCCTGGACGGTGAGGTCTTGGAAGTCCGCGGTGCGGGCGTGGCAGAGCATCGCCAGCTCCCGGTCGTCGGCCGGCACCTCGGAGATCGCCGCGGTCAGCGGCCGGAACCAGAAGGCCAGACCGGTGCCCTCATGGGTGAGCTCGCCGCTGCGCAGGTGGCGGATGTGGGCGGTGGGTGCGGCGCGCAGGTGGCGGAACCCGAAGCGCCTGGTGATGTCGGCCATGGCCGGCCCCCTCTGTCGTCTCTCGCTCTTCTCGTCGGTATGACGATAACTGGCCGAGATCGTTATCGTCAACAGGACGAGAAAGGTCGTGCGGCGGCGGCACGCGGCATGATGGGCCGCACGCACGCCACGAACGCCACCAACGCTTCGAACCGGGGTCCCGGGCCCGGGACCGACGGAGGGCAGACGCGATGACGAAGGACACGGTCAGGGTGGAGCGGTCCGGCCCGGTGTGGACGGTGATCCTCGCCCGCCCCGAGGCCCGCAACGCGGTCGACGGCCCGACCGCGGCCGCACTGCTGTCGGCCTTCGAGGAGTTCGACGCCGACGACGGGGCCGCCGTGGCGGTGCTCTGGGGCGAGGGCGGCACGTTCTGCGCCGGCGCCGACCTCAAGGCCATTGGCACCGCGGAGGGCAACCGGCTGGCCGCCGACGGCCCCGGCCCGATGGGCCCCACCCGGCTGCGGCTCGGCAAACCGGTGATCGCGGCGGTGGCCGGGCACGCGGTGGCCGGCGGGCTGGAACTCGCCCTCTGGTGCGACCTGAGGGTGGCCGCCCGGGACGCCGTCTTCGGCGTCTTCTGCCGCCGCTGGGGCGTCCCGCTGATCGACGGCGGTACCGTCCGGCTGCCCCGGCTGATCGGGGCGGGCCGCGCGATGGACCTGATCCTCACCGGCCGCCCCGTCGACGCCGAGGAGGCGCACCGCATCGGCCTCGCCGACCGCCTGGTCCCCTCCGGCACCGAACGGGCCGCCGCCGAGGCGCTCGCCGCCGAGCTGGCCCGCTTCCCGCAGACCTGCCTGCGCCAGGACCGGCTCTCCGCACTCGGCCAGGAGGGACTCCCCGAGACCGCGGCCCTGGCCGCCGAGTGGGCACACGGCCAGGTCTCACTGGCCGCCGACACCACCGCCGGCGCGGCCCGCTTCACAGCGGGCGAGGGCCGCCACGGCTCCTTCGCGCCGGCCCCGGACGCCTCACGGACCGCCCCGGACACCTGACGGGCCGTCGCGGCCCCGGCCGGTGGCGTGCTCCCGTCGGGCCGGTCAGCCGCCGCTCTCCAGGTAGCGCAGTACCGCCAGGACCCGGCGGTGGCCGCCGTCGGCGGCGGGCAGGCCGAGCTTGGTGAAGATGTTGGCGATGTGCTTCTCGACGGCCCGTTCGCTGACCACCAGGCCGGCCGCGATCGACTGGTTGGTGCGTCCCTGCGCCATCAGCGCGAGCACCTCGCGCTCGCGCGGGGTGAGCGCGTCCAGGGCGGCGGCCCGGCGGCTCGCGCCGAACAGCTGCGAGACCACCTGCGGGTCGAGCGCGGTGCCGCCCGCCGCGACCCGGGCCAGCGCGTCCACGAACTCGCCGATGTCGACGACCCGTTCCTTCAGCAGATAGCCCACCCCGGCGCCGCCGTCGCCGAGCAACTGCGCGGCGTACCGGGTCTCCACGTACTGGGAGAAGATCAACACCCCGGTCCCCGGGTGCTCCTGACGGATCCGCACGGCCGCCCGCAGCCCCTCGTCCGTTCCGGTGGGCGGCATCCTGACGTCCACCACGGCGGCGTCCGGCCGGTGCGCCGCCACCGCCGCCAGCAGCGTCTCGCCGTCCCCGACCGAGGCGACCACCTCCACCCCGCGCATCGCCAGCAGCTGCGCCAGCCCGTCGCGCAGGATCGCGGAGTCCTCGGCGATCACCACCCGCATCCTCGTGCCCCCTCGGATCTGCCCGGCCCGCGCCCGTCCCGTCTCGCGCCGGCCGGAGCTCAGTACGGCAGCCGGACGGTGACCAGGGTCGGCCCGCCGTCCGGGCTCTCGCAGGTCAGGCTACCGTCGACGGTCCTCGCCCGGGCGCGCAGACCGCTCAGTCCGCTGCCCGCGCCGACCACCGCGCCCCCGCGTCCGTCGTCGAGGACCTCCAGCACCAGCACCTCCGCCCCGCCGTCGCGTACCTCCCCGTCGCCCACCTCCCCGCCGCGCACCGCGATCCGTACCTCCCGCGCGCCGCTGTGCTTGACGGCGTTGGCCAGCAGTTCGGCCGCACTGAAGTAGGCGATCGACTCGACCGCGGGGGAGGGGCGCCGGTCCAGGACCACGGTGACCCGGACCGGCAGCGGGCAGTCGGCGGCCAAGGTGGCGAGGGCGGTGTCCAGGCCCGCGTCCAGCGCCGGCGGGTGGATGCCCCGGACCAGGTCGCGCAGGTCGGCGACGGCCTGCTTGGCGTTGCCCTGGGCGGTCTCCACGACCGTGAGCACCTGCTCGGTCCCGGCGCCGGCCAGCAGCAGTTCGCGGACCATGGTCAGCTGCATCCCCAGGCCGACCAGCCGGGCCTGGGTGCCGTCGTGCAGGTCCCGCTCGATCCGGCGCAGCGTGGTGGCGGCCTCGTCGACGGCCTGGGCCCGGGTCTCCTCCAGGTCGTGGATCCGCCGGTCGGCGGCGTCCGGTCCGAGCAGTGCCCGCAGCGCGGCGCGCTGCGGCGCCCCCGCCCATCGCAGCAGCCACGGCGCCGAGGCGAGCAGGACCAGCCCCACCGCGCACGGCACCAGCCAGCGCGGCCAGCTGTCCCACTCCACCCCTCCCAGCTGGAGCGACACCGGCCGCACCGAGCCGTCGGCGCCCCGCACGGTGGTGTAGTTCCACCGCTTCAGCAGCGGGTGCAGGACGAGCAGCACCCCGTACACGTAGCCGATCAGGACCGCCAGCAGCGGCCACAGCGCGGTCAGCGGTGCGGCGAGCGCGGCGCCGACGGCCCGCCAGCCGGCCCGGTCGGTGAGGACGGAGCGCCGCCAGCCGAACGCCCCGGGCGCGCTGAGCCGCAGCGGCGGTCCGACGTCCAGACCGAGCAACCGCCGGGCGGCCGCCCGCTGGAGGGCGCCGAGCGCGAGCGCCCCTCGTACGGTCAGGGCGAGCAGCCACGGCCCGAGCGGCGTCACCGACAGCAGACCGCCGGCCACCAGCCCGGCCGACACCACGGCGGCCCCGGCGAGCGCCGGCGGCAGGGCGAGCAGGGCGTGCAGCACCGCCGCGAGGGGCCGGCGGCGGAACGGCGCCGTGAGGGCGGCCACCGGCCGGGAGGCCGGGAACCCGGCCACAGGAGGGGACATGACGGTCACTCTAGATCCGGGCCGGCCCGCGCTCCCGGGTACCGCCCCCGCCCGGCCGCGGCCGGTACCATGCCGTGGCCTGGAAGATCGGCCTGGACTACGACTCCGAGGAGACCTTCGAGCAGCGCTGGGAGCAGTTCCTGGCGGCCGTG